>NZ_JBBECH010000015.1:0-38668 GCF_040881935.1 Saccharospirillum sp.
GTGTCGGTGACAGTTCACTGTTAAGTTTGAAGTGCGCTAGGAAGAATAACTTCAAACTCTGATTCACTACATTCGATAATGTCAACCGACTCTGGCAGGTTAGCCCGTTTTTCACTGGGTATGGTGTCAGTATAAAACCGATCAACATACTTGAACGAGGCGATCTTGCAATGCGAGTTCAGCGTCCATTTACTGTGGTCAGCCACCAGCAGTCGGGCCCGGGTATTGGATATGATGGCGCGGCTGACTTCGGCCTCGCGAATGTCATAGTCCATCAACCCATGGTCCAAGTCCATACTGCCGGTGCTGATGATGCCGTAGTCAGTGATGAAGGAACTGAAGAAGTTGGTGACCTCCGGGCCGACCACATCATGATCGCTGTGCCGGTATTGCCCGCCAGACACTATCACCTCAATGCCGGAGTTTCCTGAAAGCGCTGAAGCCACACTGAGGTTGTTGGTTAAAATTCGCAATGACTGATGATGGATCAGCGCCTGTGCTACCAGCTCAATGCTGCTGCCCACCCCAAGGCTGACGGTGGCATTTTCCGGTATATCGGCCGCGACACGCGCGGCCATCTGTTGTTTAGCCAGTAAGTTACGTACCTGATTTTCGCCAATGGGGTTTTTAGATGCGCTGGTTGGCAGGCTGACGCCGCCGTAACGACGGCGCAACAGGCCTTGCTCGCAAAGCCTGTTGATGTCTCTGCGAATGGTTTGTGTGGTGACGCCAAAACGCTGGGCAATGTCTTCAACTTCGACATGCTCCTGCTCACGCACCCATTCGAGAATACTGTACTGCCGTTCTTTGGCGCCCATTAGAATAAAGTCACTATCAGTAAACCCTTGTTGATATTATACGAGGCGTGCTTCGGCATGGTCTAACTCGGTGAACAGAGTATTCGCTTTGCCACAATCCATACTATTCGACCTAGGGCCTGCGTTCCAGTTTGGGTCGGGCGTATAGACCGCCCGGGAAAGCTGGGCGGTATTTTTCTCAGGGTTAAATCACTTTCTTGCGCAGGGCGCTGGTAAGCGCTTCCCCCAGAATGACCAGAACAACGATCGCCAGCAGAATGGTCGCGACGGTCTGCCAGGCAAACAGGTCGATCGACCCCTGCAGCAATACGCCGATACCACCGGCACCCACCAGCCCGAGCACGGTGGACTCGCGGATATTGATGTCCCAGCGCAGGATGATGATGGCAAAGAACGCCGGCATCACCTGAGGCACAATGGCGTACAGCACCACTTTCATTTTGCTGGCGCCGGTGGCCTGCATGGCTTCAACCGGGCGGCGATCAATCTCCTCGATGGCTTCACCCATCAGTTTGCCGATAAAGCCCACAGACCGGAACATGACGGCCAGAATACCGGCCAGCACACCCGGGCCAAAAATGGCCACGAACAACAGTGCCCAGATGATGGTATTCACCGAACGGCTCGATACCAGAATGAAGCGACCCAGCCACAATGTTGCCTTGTTTGGCGTGGTATTCTGCGCCGCTATGTAGGAGACCGGCAGGGCGATGAAGATCGTCAGCATGGTCGAGAGCGTGGCGATGTGCACCGTCTCCAACATGGCATTGAAAATCGCATTCCAGGTATTGAATTGCGGTGGCCACATGCGCGCACCCAGACTCTGAATCTGATTGGGTGCATCCCATACCCAGGGCCAGAAAATGTCTATATCGCGCACCGCCCAGACAATGGCAATCAGCGTTACCAGGTAGACGGCGTAGCGGGTCCACTGTTCTTTCCGGTCGTAGCGTGACCAGACATGGTCGGCCAGTTTTTCAGCGTGATCTACCATACTTTTTTCCTCACCCATCCGCTGACGCCTTCACTGATCAGAATGATGCCGATGATCATCAGCAGAATGGCAAATGCGAAATCGTAATCGTACCGTCCGAAGGCATTCATCAGCGTGCCGCCGATGCCACCGGCGCCGACAATGCCAACCACAGCCGAGGCGCGAAGGTTGCTGTCGAGCTGGTACATCGAAAGCCCGATCTGACGCGGCATGATCTGCGGAAAAACGCCGTAAACCAGCATCTTCAGATAACCGGCACCGACCGAGCGCATGGCTTCGACCTGGCCCCAATCGATCTCTTCGATTTCTTCAGCCAGTAACTTGGCCACAAACCCGATGGAGTACAGCGTTAACGTAAGAATACCCGCCAGCGGGCCAAACCCGACCGCGGCAACAAACAGAATCGCCACAATGACCGGATGGAAACTGCGCGAGACGATAATGATGGCGCGCCCCAGCAGATAAACCGGTAAGGGTGCCACATTTCGCGCAGCCATTACCGCTATGGGGACCGATAAAAACACACCCAGCAGGGTGGCTAAAAACGCGATCTGGAAGCTTTCTTTAAAACCGGTCCAGAGCAATCCTCCACGTTCGAAACTTGGTGGCAAGGCACCACCAAAAATTTGGGCAGCGCGGGGTAAGCCTTCGGCAATGCGTTCCCAGTTAAACGGCAATGTTGAGAAGGCCCAGTACAGGTAAACCAGGGTAATGGCTGCCAGCCCATAGCGTACCCAGGGGTTGGCTATAAAGGGTGGCTTTTTCCAGACCCTGCCCGACGATGCGCCAGTTGCGGTTCTGTCGGGTGTCATGCCAGTGCCTCCTGGGCCGTCTGGTTTTGCGGCTCGCCACCGTCTTCTTCGGGAGACTCTATGCCCCCGTAGATGGCATCCAGTGCATCCTGATTAAAATCTTTGGGTTCACCGTCGAAAATCATCTGACCATGGCGCATGCCGACAATGCGATCGGTGTACATCCGCGCTTGCGTCACGTTGTGAATATTGATTAACACTGGCAGCGACATTTCACTCGCCAGCGTTTGTAACAGACTCATGATTTGCTGCGAGGTTTTGGGGTCGAGCGAGGCGGTTGGTTCATCGGCCAGCAGAATTTGTGGTTCCTGCATCAGGGCACGTACTACGGCGACCCGTTGCCGTTCACCACCGGAAAGCTGATCGGCCCGTTTATTGGCGTAGTGCGCAATACCCACGCGCTCCATCAGGTTGAAGGCGCGGTCAATGTCGGGCTGTGGAAAGCGGCGAGTCAGCGCCTGGAAAAACGATACGTATCCCAGCCGCCCGGACAGCACATTTTCCATGACTGTCAGGCGATCGATCAGGTTAAAGCCCTGAAAGACCATGCCAATGCGACGGCGAGAGTGACGTAATTCGCTACCGCGAAGATTGATCAGCTCGTGGTCGTTCAGTTTTATAGAACCGGACGTCGGTTCAACCAGCCGGTTGATGCAGCGCAGCATGGTGCTTTTACCGGCACCAGACGCGCCAACAATGGACACAACACTGCTGCCGTCGACCTTCAGGTTCAGGCCTTTGAGCACCGGGTCGTTGCGCCCGTATCGCTTGACGAGGTTGGTAATTTCTAACATCTGTTTCACTCCCGACGGTGCCGCCTTATAAGGCGGCACCTGTTCTTATTGAAGCGCTTATTGAAGATTATCGCGGGTGTACTGAACACCATTGGAAGCCTGAATGGTGCGGATTACGCGCCAGTTATTCTGGTAGGTGATCGGGATAAACTTCTCGACACCTTCAAACTCTTCACCCAGCTCAGTGCCAGCGAACTCGAAGGTGTAAAATGCTTCGCGAACTTTTTCGGCGAGATCAGGATGCAGGTTATGCGCATGGTTGTAGGAGGTTGTCGGGAAGCGGTCCGACTCCCAAATCAGGCGTACGTCTGCCTCGTCGTACAGTCCGCGAGCAGCCATGCGTTCTACGACTTCCGAGGCTACCGGTGCGGCGTCATAGTCTTTTGCGACTACACCCAGCATGGACTGGTCGTGGCTGCCTGAGAACGAGATTTCATAATCTTCTCCTGGTACCACGCCCAGTTCCGGAAACAACGCTCGGGGGGCCTGGTTGCCTGAGTTGGATGTTGGTGACGTGTGGGCAATTCGCTTGCCTTTCAGGTCGGCCATTTCATGGATGTCAGAATCGACATGAGTGTACACCTGCAATGTATAACCAAATTGCCCGGAGTCTGAGCCCATTAATGCAAAGGGAACCGCGCCTGCAAGATTAACGGCAAACGGCGTGGGGCCCGTGGAAAAACCGGCGATGTGCAGTCGACCACTGCGCATGGCTTCAACTTGGGCAGAGTTGGATTGCACGGCGAAGAAGCGCACATCCTTACCGGTAACCTCAGCCAGGTGATCGATGAAGGGTTGCCAGATATCTGAATAAATGGCCGGGTCTTCAACCGGTGTGTAGGCGAAAATCAGTGTATCGGGATTAACCCACTGCGATTCATCGGTCGGCAAATCAGCCACCAAATCACCGTCTGTGTCGCAATACATGGCATCGAGCGCACCATGTTCACATTCGGCCAGTGCCTGGCTACTGAAGCCGAGCAATAACGCGGATGCCATTAAGGTTGCGGTAGGTGAGATGCGGGGAAGCAATTTTTTGTACAGGTTCATGGTTGGTTCTCCATCGGGTGCGGTCCATGCTTGAAGGCTCCATGCCTTGTATTGAACATCCTGAAAGGACCTGCCCCATAAGTTTGTTATTGTTAGATGTTCAATTGAACATTTATAGTAACAGTAAACCACCATTAGGCAAGGCAAGCGTCTATTAATAATGGCTGATCAAGTCACTTTTCCAGACAAGTTATTGAATTTTGGGAGTAAACTTCCTTTAGAGATTGTTCAATTGAATATTTAGAGGTTTTTTTTGCTTTGGCAGCCGGGCGGCTGATCAGGGTGTGAATCCTGCTGCCACTGCCCATTGACGCGCACTGGTAGAACGCCAGGTAATGGCCGAGATCTTGACTATTAGCCCGCTCATTGCCGGTGATTTCCTCGTGCTGCAGGTCGAGTTCTACCTGGTGGCCCTGCAGTTCATGGAGCAGTCAGGCAGAGCAAGCAACACCGACTTACACAGTTGGGGTTATCGAACGGGGGCTGCTTCCCGAACTTCGTCAGTGTGCACCTTAAAACGCGTCAGGGTGTTGGAACCGAACGCAGTACTGATGGCGACATCAGCGGCATCGCGGCCGCAGGCAATGAGAATGTGCCCAATGCGGGGCGCGTTATTGCGCGGGTCAAACAGATACCACCGGTCGTCGAGGTAGACTTCAATCCAGGCCGCAAAATCCATCTCTTCGTAGGGTGGAGGTAGGCCCATATCGCCCAGATAACCCGTGCAATAGCGGGCTGGGATATTCATGCAGCGACACAGCGCGATGGCGAGGTGCGCATAATCGCGGCAAACGCCTTTTTTCTCCTGAAATACTTCCCAGGCGGTTCTTGTGTTTCGCGCATGGTGGTAACCAAACTCGATGTGTTGATGAACATAGTCGCAAATTGCCTGGACCCTGGACCAACCTGTGACATTGTTACTGAACCGTTGCCAGGCAAAATCGACCAGAGAATCAGTTTCGCAGTATCGACTGCCAAGCAGGAACAGCAGCGTTTTGTCAGGGAGTTTTTCAACCGCGATCTGCTGGGCCTCGTGGTTCACCGGAGTGGATAATCCCGTGTCTTCGATCACAGCATCTGTGGACAGGTGTAACGGGCCCTTGGGGGCGATGATGCGGGAGCAATGGTTACCGTAAATGTCGTAATAATCGTCAATCGGGATTGGCGGGTCGGCAACCATAAGGTCGGGAACGACCAGATCCTTAACCCGGCTTGAGTGCACATGCAGTGACAGGATCATCGGAGTGGGTTTGGGGCAGTCGAATACCAACTCGTAGCCAAAGCGTATCTTCATTATGTGGATCCTGTATTGCGCGGCCTTAATATGCATTTTGAATCTTGTGACAAGCCAGTATGATGCCTGGCAGAGTGCAGATCTGTACGTTGAACCACAAAGATGCCTGGGCGTAAGGGTGGATTATTCCGTGTCTGTACTTTTTTGCCGGTATGAGTTTCGGCGAACGGAGACGGGCCGTTTTCACCCTCTATTGTCGGTATCTTTGATGCTTGCTGTGGGTGCATCAGGGAGTAACAAACCGTTACAATTCGCCGGTTTCATTTGCTTCCGCCGACGCGGTAGCCGGATTCTGGTGGACGCTTTCACATAACGCTGCGCAGGGTTTTCTCATCGTGCAAATTTACGGGTCAGTAAATAAACAGCTGTAAAGATAGGGTTCTCCAAAAATTGACTTGCCATGCTTCGTTCTTAGACTGCTAAAGTTCACTAGTGAAGCGAGGAATCCCCATGCAGGTGTTCGGTGCTCTCCGTCACGACTGGACAACGGCTGAGGTACGTGAACTTTTCGCGCTGCCTTTTAATGATTTGTTATTTCAGGCACAGAGCGTACACCGTCAGCATTTTGATCCCAATGAAGTGCAGGTGAGCACACTGTTGTCGATTAAAACCGGTGCCTGCCCAGAGGATTGCAAATACTGCCCGCAAAGCGCCCGTTACGATACCGGGCTGAAGAAAGAGCGGCTGATGGCCGTGGCAACTGTGTTGCAGCGGGCCAGGGAAGCCAAACAGAGCGGCTCCACCCGTTTTTGCATGGGTGCGGCCTGGCGCAACCCTCACGATAGAGACATGCCCGCCGTTATCGAGATGATCAACGAGGTTAAATCACTGGGCATGGAAACCTGCATGACGCTGGGCATGCTCAGCCCTGAACAGGCGGTGATGTTGAAAGAGGCCGGGCTGGATTATTACAATCATAACCTCGATACCTCGCCGGAATATTACGGTGACGTCATCAGCACCCGTACCTATCAGGATCGTCTGGATACTCTGGAACATGTCCGTGCGGCTGGCATGAATGTGTGTTCTGGCGGTATTGTCGGTATGGGCGAAAGTGCCAACGACAGGGCCGGACTGCTGGTGCAACTGGCCAATTTGGAACCACAGCCTGAAAGTGTTCCCATTAATAAGCTGGTAAAGGTGATGGGGACGCCGCTGGATCAGGTTGAAGACCTGGATGAATTCGAGTTTATCCGCACCCTTGCGGTAGCCCGTATTATGATGCCAAAAAGCCATGTGCGGCTCTCGGCAGGACGTGAAGCCATGAATGAACAGATGCAGGCTCTGTGCTTTTTTGCCGGTGCCAATTCAATATTCTACGGCTGCAAGCTGCTGACCACGTCCAATCCTGAAGAAGATGCCGATACCCGACTGTTTAACAAGCTTGGCATCAATACTGATCGCGGTCGTGGTTACTCCGATGAAGCCCACGAGGCGGCGTTGGTGGATGCCCTTAATCGCCAGAAGACCGATGTCCTGTTCTATGATGCCAGTGCCTGAAGAGCGGCTGTGTATTCGCAGGGAATAAAACGCGTCAGCCTTTAAGTGGCTATCGATCTTTTGGTGATGCCATTAACGGCTCTTAAAGACATCGCAATCACCGGTTTCTGCAAAGCCAACAATGGTTCCGTCTGCTCGTGTCGTGATGTTGTTCATGCAGCCGTTGATGTCCCAGATATGAAGCTGATTCTCCTCACCCGTGGTGGCTGTCCGGTAATCCGGCTCGCCCCATTGCTGGTATAGAAAACGGATGTTCTTCCCCAGCAGGTTATCGTCGTTTTGGCTGGAAACCGGGGTGGTTGTGCAGCCCGCCAGCAAGACGGCGTTGATTAGCCAGAGTGTAAAGAGTCTGACCCGTACTCTGTTGTGTATCATTCCCTTTTCCTCTTTTTTTACAGCCCTTGGAACAGAGGCTGTGTAAAACGCATAAAGAAGGTCTACCAGCGTCATTCTTTCATGACTCTTGCCGCATTGACGCATCGGTGCTTGCATTGTAGAACTACCTAACGGGTTCACAATGAGCAGGGAACAGGATGAAAGCAGTTGTTTATACACGCTATGGTACACCGGATGTGATGCAGCTGTGCGAGCGGCCAGTGCCAGTACCCAAAAAAGGTGAGGTGCTGGTTAAGGTGCATACTACAACCATCAACGATTGGGACTGGACGCTGGGTTGTAATTAATGTCATTCAGCCAACCGTTGTCAGCGGTCTCACTCAGGGGTCTTGAGCCTTTCATTTCGACAGCATTCGAGCTCCCTCATCGTTACTGTAATGCTGGAGTCACGATTCCGACAAGCCAGTGGACCAGGTCACCCGGTATGGATCAAAGCCGCCAGCGATTCGGGGTTTGATGATCTGAAAAAACGGCGACACGTCGAAATCACGAGGGGTAAACAAACTGTGGTGGCGGATGTGCAGAATCTCGTCACGGCAGCGGATGCACCCGGGGTCTTGTCGATCGATGTGCTCGATGTCCGGCAAGATCGGGTAGCGGACGTGCTGGAAGGCTTTGGCGATGAGGGAGGAGCAGATGGCCAGGGTCGGGTCGCCGCTGCCAAGAGCAATCATCCGTCGGCGCCAGTGTTGTGGCACCGGAGGAGTGGGAAGCAGGTAGCGAACCAGGTCGATGATGTTTTTCAGGTCATACTGGTGTCCGATGTGTTGCATGGCATGGGCAATCAGACGATTAATGTCGTCATCACTGAGCCCCACAGGCCGGCAAATTCGCGTGTGAAAATTAGCATAATGGCTAACCGGTATCAGCCGCACGCCTTCACGTACATCGGCTTCAACCAGCGCAGCTACCGGTAGACCCTGGCTACCTGGCAACAAGGTTTCACCGACGTAGAGCGCGGCGTGTGACCAGGTAGACTGAGTCAGGTATTTGATGCCCTGGCTGATTTTGCTGTTGCCTTCAACCAACAACACATCAGCCCGCTTTAAGGTGGGTAGCACGGATACCAGTGAACTGGTTTCAACTGACTGGTTCTTCGGGTTGCTGCGGGTAAGGTAGGTGGCCAGCATTCGGCCGATGGACTGCATCATATTGGGCTCTTTCGTTTGGCTACACCACCACGGTCAGTCGCCGTGGACTCGGGACAACAAGCTCAGAGGCTCAGGGGTGCCCACGAAAAGCATACCGGCTTCACCTCACAGAGCCAATTGGCAAATACCGTCCCTCCTGTTCCCTTTTCTGGCAATGATCGGGTGCTGCGATACACTGAGATGTCAGTAGGCGAGGAGTGAAAGCTTATGGATTGGTCCTCTCTGGATTTCAGTTGGCGTGTCATTATTGCGGTAATCATCGGCGGGTTCGCCAATTTCTTTTTGGGTGCGCTGTGGTATGCATTGCTGTTCCAGAAACCCTGGGTGAAGGCAACCGGACGCACGATTGAAGAGATTCAACAGGACGGTGGGCCGGGCATGTCGATGGCGCTGACCTTGCTGGGTGGCATTGTCACCACGCTGATAATCGCGTTGCTATATCAGTGGAGCGGTGGCAGTACAGTGCTGGATGGCCTGATTGTTGGGCTGACTCTGGGACTCGGCCTATCTGTCTGGGAGCGATTAAAGACTGCAGTCTACAACGTGGATGATCGGGTGCAGCCCTGGGCATTGTTTACTGTGGATGCCAGCTATAACGTCTGCGGGCTGGCCCTGGCGGGGCTGGTTTACGCCATGATTGCATGAGGTAAGCAGGCGACCGGCACCTCACTGGCGTGTGCCAGCCACCATCCTTTGGGCTGAAATCAGCGGTGACGATTTGTTGTCGGTAAACGGGGTCACAGCTGACCCCGGAAATACTCGGCCAGGCTGTCCAGTACCGCCTCGTCTTTCAGTATCCGGTAATGGCCGAGGCCAGAGCTGATCCGGGTGTCTGCCCTGGGCCAGTACGCCATCGTCGTTTTGAAATCCTGCCAGTTTATTTCTTCATCCTGATCATCCGCGATCAACAAGCCGGGATGGTTTATGTATTGTCTGGCCATGTCGTGGGACAGTCGTTCGAAGAGCGTTTCGCGGGTGCCTACCCATTCCTGGCTGAGTTGTATTGACCGGGCTGCGAGCCGTGTTTTGAATTGGTCGTGGACCGCTGCGCTCAAGCCCAGCGACTGGCTGAACCGGTTGAGCATGGCCTCCATGTTGATCCCCGGAGCAATGAAGGCGAGATGCCCGGGTTGGAAGCCTTTGGCGATGGCTTGAACGACCGCCTGGCAACCGAGTGAATGGGCAATTACCCCGGCCGGGCGGCCGAACCGGCTCTGAATGGTCAGCAATACCTGCATGAATTCGAATACATGAGTAAAGCGGGTGCGGTTCATACCGTGTGCTGGCATATCGAACAGACACAGCTGATAACCCGCATCGACCAGGCCGGGCACCAGATGCCGGAACTGGGCACCGGTGCCGCGCCAGCCGTGTATACCCAGAATCAGCGGCGCCCCGGGGTCACCCCAGAAGTGCAGGTCGACACCGCCCTGGCCGGTTAGCAGAACGGTGCGCCGATGCGCACTCTGCCAGAATGTCTGGGTTCTTTTGCCAGGTCGGCCGTGTACCGGGCGAAACCAGAGTGCCTGGAGAATCCGAGCGGCAAGGTCGGGCGATACCCGGCCGATCAGGTTCAGGGTGGTGGCCATGGCGCGGTAGCTGGCTGGCACGTTACCGGGGTCGGCGTGCTGGTTGGCGGCGGATACCCGGCTTGGGCTGGGATGCTGTTGATCTGAAAGGGCTGGGCGCAGAGTCATGATGGGGGTCCCGGTTGCTGTGAGTGTCCCGTTAGTCTGTTCCTTGCGGTAGCGGGGCATAAGTGTCATATTTGCCCTATTACTGGCGAAAATGGACGTTACGATGAAGGTCGTGATTCTGTTAACAGACCGCTGTGTGGGTTCCATGGCGGTGAGTCTGATCGACGGGTTGATTACGCTGAATTATTGTCACCTTAAGGCCGGTGGCGAACGCCCGTTGTTCGAATGGGTGACCGCATCAATGGACGGTAACCCAGTGACACCCTTCAATGGCATGAAACTAACGCCGGATTGCTCCATCCACGAGGCCTATGCCGATACGGGTACAGCGCTGGAGGATCAGCTCTGGGTAGTGCCGTCCATTTACGATGCCATTTCCCGCCAGTCAAAGATCGTTGGGGCATTGGCCCGGCTGCAGCCGATGGTGTCGGTCATCGCCGATCATTACCGGCGCGGTGGCCGGGTTGCGAGTTGTTGTACCGGTTCTTTTTTACTGGCGGCTGCGGGTTTGTTTGAGCATTGTCCGGCGTTGATGCACTGGCGCAGCGAGTTGAATTTCCGGCAATTATTTCCCCAAGTACGGGTCGATACCCGTTCTGTATTGGCGGACTATGGACGGATTATTTGCACCACCGGCGGCGCTCAGACAACCTACCAGCTGGTACTGCATCTTGCGGAAAAAGTCGGCAGCCGGGACCTCGCCCTGACCGGGGCCAAAATGATGCAGGTCGACCGTTTTCCGACACCACCGACGGTGTACAGCGCCACCGACGATGACCAACCCCACAATGACGAGCTGGTTCGCCTGGCTCAGGCCCGGTTTCGGGAGTCGTTGCACGGGTCGGTCAGTATGGAGGCTGCGGCGCAGCAACTGAACATCAGCAGCCGCCAGTTCAAACGCCGGTTTCAGCAGGCGACCGGGGTGTCGCCATTGAAGTATTTGCAGAAAGAACGTCTGAAACGTGCCTGCCAGTTATTGGAGAACAGCCGCCTAACCTCGGCGCGGATTTCGTTGGAAGTCGGCTACCAGGATGAAAGCAATTTTCGCCGGCTGTTCAAGCGTGAGCTGGGCATGACCATGGAGAAATACCGCGACCAGTTCGGGTTTCATCCTGCAGGCGCGGCTGAACGACTCACCCGTTATACGGCAACCTGACTGGCAGCGATGGCTCGCATCGCATCAGCGGCTATGTCAAACGACTTGAACCGGGCTTTGTCGTCGAACATCTGACCGGTGAAAATGATTTCGTCGACCTCGGTCCGGTCGATAAATCTTCGCAACCAGGCTTCCACCTGCCCGGGTGTGCCCACGGCGGATTCAGCCAGGGCATGGTCGACTTGGGCACGCTCTATCGGGCTGCCGACCTGGTCTGGCTCGACGGGCGGTTTGAGTGGGCCTGGAGTGCCGCGACGTAGCGCCATAAACTGTTGTTCCACAGAGGTTTTCAACACCCGGGCCTGGTGTTCGGTGTCGGCGGAAAAGACATTGACCGCGGCCATGGCGTAGGGAGCATCAAGGTACTGTGAGGGTTTAAAGCGTTCGCGGTAAATCGCCAGAGCCTGGTCGAGATGGTCTGGTGCGAAATGCGAGGCAAAGGCGAACGGCAGGCCGAGCGCGGCAGCAAGCTGGGCGCTGTAAAGGCTGGAGCCGAGCAGCCAGACCGGTACTTTCAAACCTGCGCCGGGCACGGCCTGAACGGTCTGTCCGGGTTGAACTGGTTCGAAGTAATGCAGCAATTCCTGCACATCGTCGGGAAAGGTGTCGGCTGCGTTCATTGGGTTGCGGCGCAGCGCCTGCATGGTGGCGCCATCGGTGCCGGGTGCGCGGCCGAGGCCGAGATCAACCCGGTCCGGGTAGAGGGCGGCCAGGGTGCCGAACTGCTCGGCGATGGTCAGTGGTGCATGGTTGGGTAGCATTACGCCACCGGCTCCGATGCGGATACGCTTGGTGCCTTCGGCGACAAAGCCCAGCGCTACGGCGGTAGCGGCACTGGCGATGCCGGGCATGTTGTGATGTTCGGCCATCCAGAAGCGGGTGTAACCGGCTTGCTCGGCATGCTGCGCCAGGGCGCGGGAACGATGCAGGGCTTCACGCGCTGTGCTGCCCTGGTTGACGGGTGAAAGGTCGAGAATGGAATAGGCGGTCACTGTGGTCTCCGTGAGCGAATTCATTGAATGATTCACTCTGTATCATGAGGGGCATCCCGCCAGTCACAAGGTGCCGATAGTCACAGTGCAGAGCGTTATGGTTGCTCTGTAGCCTCAGGCGGCAGTCGGTTGCGAGCCGGTTCCTGCAAATGCTGGTTCTGAGTGCGGTCGAGGGCTTGTTTTTCCTTATGCATCGCCGCCTTGCCCATCATATGGGCGGTGATGGGTGCGGTGATAAACAGGAACAGGGTGATGACCAGTTCTTTTACACTGATGCCCTCCTGATTAACACTGAAATAGATGCTGGAAGCGATCAATACAGCGCCAATGCCCAGCGTTGAAGCCTTGGTGGGCGCGTGCAGTCGGGTGTAAAAGTCGGGCAGTTTGGCCAGGCCGATGGACCCGACCATCAGAAAAAAGGCACCCAGTATTAACAGAATTATGACCAGCCACTCTACAAATAGGCTCATTCAAAGGCTCCACAGTTATTCGACAGGCGACGCAGATCGCCTGGCATTATTCGATCAGATCGCCGCGCACCAGATACTTGCACAACGCCGCCGTGCTGACGAAACCCAGCATGGCAATTAACAGTGCCCCTTCGAAATACAGGGGCGAGCCGAAGTACAAACCCAGCAGAACAATCAGAGCAATGCTGTTGATGTACATGGTGTCGAGTGCCAGCACGCGGTCAAGCACACTCGGGCCCTTCAGCAGGCGCCACAGATTCAGCAGCAACCCGATCCCGACGAAGGTGCAGCTGATTAAAACCACGATCTCTAGCATCCGAATATCTCCTTCAGCGGTGACTCATAGCGCTGTTTGATTCTGGCTATGGTATCGGCTTCGTTGGTCAGGTTCAGAACGTGCACATACAACCACTGCCTGTCTTCGGAGACCTCCAGACTGACCGTACCCGGCGTCAGCGAAATACTGCTGGCGAGCAAGGTGATGGGCAGGTCCAGAGTGATGTCGAGCGGAATGGCGATAAACCCGGGCGTGATTTTCCGCACCGGTCCCAATACCTGAATGGCCACTTCAACGTTGGAGACGATGATGTCACCCATCAGCATCAGCAAATACCGCGCCGCGGTTAATGGCTTTTTAAGCGTCGGCTGGGTTTTGCGCATGGAAGCGGTGCCCAGTGGTATCAGCACCGCAAAAATCAATCCAAGCAGAATATTTCCGGCGGAAATGCTGTTGTTCATCAGCAGCCAGACGGCCAGCAGTATCATGCTCAAATACGGAAAAGGCAGAATGCGTTTCATGGCTGACCCTCCGCAATCAGAGTCTGTACCTCGGGGTACATCTGTTGCATTTGCAGTGCGGCTGCTTCGGCAAATTCGGTGGCCGGGCCGCCAAAAATAACCAGCGCCGGGGAGGCCAGCAGCAGCAAGACGATGGCGATAATCTGAATGGGTCGGGCGTTTTCGGTGCCGGTTTTATTGCCTGAGACATGCCAGAACAAATTGGTGCCCGCCCGCGACAGGGCGATGATCACCGCCAGGCTGCTGAGCAGAATGGATGACCAGACCCAGCCCATCTGGGTAGCGGTTTCAGCCGCCTGCAGCAACAGGGCTTTGCCGACGAAACCGGACAGCGGTGGCAGACCCGCCACGGTAACCGCACCGATAAAAAACAGCAGACCCAGCAAGGGGGCCTGCTTCATTGGTCGGGACACCACAAAACGGTCGGTAGCCTGGCCACGCTGTTGTGCAATCAGGTCGGCCAGTAAAAACAGAGCACCCGTGACCAGGGTGGTGTGCACCAGGTAATAAAGACCGCCAATCACGGCCTGGGTGTTTAGCAATACCACAGCGACCAGCAGGGTACCGGCGGAAATCAGAATCAGGTTGGCGACCAGGGTGCGTAAACTCGGTGCTGCCAACACGCCCACTGCACCGATCACCAGGGTGAGCAGCGCCAGCGGCCAGATCCAGGGAATGGCGATGTAGGCCAGATCTCCGGCGTGTTCGCCAAACACCACGGTGTGCACCCGGAAAATACTGTAAATGCCGACCTTGGTCATGATCGCAAACATCGCTGCCACCGGCGCGCTTGCCGAGGCATAGGCTTTGGGTAACCAGAAGTGCAACGGCATCATGGCCGCTTTCAGGCCGAACACCACCAGTAACAGGAGAGCGCCCGCTTCGGCCAGAATGCTGGCACCGGGCGACAGGTCGGCAATACGGGTCGACATTTGCGCCATATTCAGCGTGCCGAGGGTGCCGTAGAGCATGCCAAGTGCGAACAAAAAGAACGCCGACCCGATCAGGTTCAAGACGATGTAGTGAACGTTGGCCTGGGTTTTTTGCTTGCCACCACCGTGAATCAGCAGCGCATAGGAAGCGATCAGCAACACTTCAAAAAAGACGAAGAGGTTAAAGATATCGCCGGTCAGAAAGGCGCCGTTAACACCCATCAACTGAAACATCATCAGCGAATGAAAATACTTGCCCTGGTTGTCGTCACCGGCCAGTGAATACAGCACGGCTCCGGTGGCCAGTACGGTGGTGAGCAATACCAGCAGCGCTGAGACCCGGTCGGCAACCAGTAAAATGCCGAACGGCGGTTGCCAGTCGCCCAACTGATACAGTTGGGTCGCCTCGGTGCTTAAGTGGAATAACACCAGAGCGCTGCCCAGCATCAGAACCAGGCTGATCATGCTGGTGATCCGCTGTCGCCGGATCGTCCGGGCCAGCGGTGGCAGCAGCATTAGCGTGGCGGACAGCAACGGTATCAGGATAGGCAGGACAGCCCAGTGTTGCATCAGTTTTTCTCCTTGAGCCGATCGCTGGGCAGGCCTGCACCCGGTGGGTTACGTCCATCGACATGATCGTTGCCCAGGTCGGAGCGGGCGCGAATGGCGAGAATCACCACGAAGGCGGTCATCGCAAACCCGATCACAATGGCAGTCAGCACCAGTGCCTGCGGTAAGGGGTCGGCGTATTGCTCGGACTGGCCCAGAATGGTGGCGCCATTGATCAGCAGTCGGCCACTGGAAAACAGGAAGAGATTGACGGCATAGGACAACAACGTGATGCCGACGACCACCGGAAAGGTACGGCCGCGCAAGGTCAAAAACAGACCACAGGCGGTTAGCAGGCCGACGCAAAATGCAAAGATGGCTTCCATTATTGGTGCTCCGTCTCTCGTGCGCGTTCAGTGGTGGTGTGCTGGCCCAGGTTGGCCAGAATCAGCATGGTGGCACCGACTACGGTCAGATAAACGCCCAGATCAAAGGCGATGGCGCTGGCCACCTCGAACTCGCCGATGACCGGCCAGGTCCAGTAGTCGTACCAGGAAGTCAGGAAGGGGTAACCAAAGGCCCAACTGCCGACGCCGGTCAGTGTCGCGATTAACAGGCCGCTGCCGATGACTTTCTGGTAGTCGAGCTTCAACCGGTCTTTAAGCCAGTCAACACCGTGAGCCATGTATTGCTGAATGATGGCGATCGAGGTAACCAGACCGGCAATAAAGCCGCCACCCGGCAGGTTGTGCCCGCGCAAGAAGATGTAGGCCGAGACCAACAGGGCGAGCGGCAGCAAACCCTGGGAAATGACCGATAGCATCATCGGGTGTTTGTCTTCTGTCCAGGGGCGGCCGTAGTCATCGCTGGTGGGTTTGAACAACCCCATGCGGGCGATCAGTTTGTAGATGCCGAGCGCTGCGATGCCCAGAACGGTAATTTCACCCAGCGTATCAAAGCCCCGGAAGTCGACCAGAATGACGTTCACCACGTTGGTGCCGCCGCCACCGGTTTTTGCATTGGCGAGAAAGAATTCAGAAATGCTGTCCAGCGGCCGGGTGATCAGGGCGTAATTGATGGTACCGATAATACCGCCAAAGATGGCGGCGATGGTCAGGTCCCGCGCCACACGTCGTGGGCTGGATTCCTTGGGCGTGTTCTGTGGCAGGAAGAACAGCGCCAGCAGCAATAGAATAATGGTGACCACTTCAACCGACAGCTGCGTCAGCGCCAGGTCCGGTGCTGAAAATAGAGCAAAGGCGAGCGAGACAATCAGTCCGACCACTGACAACATCAGCAGTGCGATCAACCGTTTGCGATGCCAGATGACCGTGCCCAGAGCCGAGACTGCCAGAAGTGCGGCACCGGACAGCATGACGGCATCGACCGGGATCTGGGGCCGCAGACCGGCGGTGGTGTTCAGGTCAATCAGCGGCAACCCCAGTAGTACCAGCGCAAACAGAATCAGCAAAAAGGAGTAGCGTTGCAGCGAGCCATTTTCAAACCAGTCGATGAAGGTGGCGCAATGCTTCATCACCCATTTGACCGATTTGTCAAAGATCAGATTGGCGTTGGCCTCCGGAAACTGGGACTGAAAGGTGAATAGCTTTTCCCGGCTAATGTACACATAGGCGCCGCCGGTCATCGCCAGGGCGCTCATCAGCAACGGCAGATTAAAGCCGTGCCAGATGTAGAGGCCGTAATCGGGCAGGTCGCCACCGACCACGGCACCGGCCGCCGTGGCGAGAAGGTCGCCGATCAGCAGGGCGGGCCAGATCCCGACCAGCAAACACAGCGCCACCAGAATATCGATCGGCAGGCGCATGTAACGCGGTGGTTCGTGCGGCGTTTTTGGCAGATCGACGGGCTCGCCGTTGAAGAAGACGTCATGAATGAAACGCAATGAATAAGCGACGGAAAACGCTGTACCCACGGTCGCCAATACCGGAATCATCCAGGACAGTGAGCCCAGCGAGCTTTGATCCAGCGTTTCGGCGAAGAACATTTCTTTCGACAAAAAGCCGTTCAGTAACGGCACCCCGGCCATGGAGGCGGCGGCGACCATGGCGAGGGTGGCAGTGTAGGGCATGTACTTCCACAGCCCGTTCAGGCGCCGCATGTCGCGAGTGCCGGTTTCATGGTCGATGATGCCGGCCGCCATAAACAGCGAGGCCTTGAAGATGGCGTGGTTGATGATATGGAATACGGCCGCCACGGCCGCCATGTCGGAGCCCATGCCGAGTAGCAGGGTGATCAGGCCCAGGTGGCTGACGGTGGAATAGGCCAGAAGACCTTTCAAATCGTGCTTAAACAGGGCGGTGTAGGCGCCGATCAGCAATGTCGTCAGGCCGGTCAGGCTGACAATGACAAACCAGAGTTCGGTACCGGACAGCACCGGGTAAAACCGGGCCATCAGGAAAATACCGGCCTTAACCATGGTGGCGGAGTGCAAGTAAGCACTTACGGGCGTTGGCGCCGCCATGGCGTACGGCAGCCAGAAGTGGAACGGGAACTGGGCCGACTTGGTGAAGGCGCCGAGCAAGACCAAGATCACGATCACCGGGTAGGCGGCGTGCTCGCGCAGCAGGTCGCCGCTGTTGAGCACGGCGGTCAGGTCGTAGCTGCCAACAATGTTGCCGATCAGGATGACGCCCGCGAGCAGGGCCAGGCCGCCGAGGCCGGTGACGGTCATCGCCATGCGCGCGCCCTTGCGGGCGTCGGTGTTGTGGTTCCAGAAGCTGATCAGCAAAAAGGAGCTGACGCTGGTCATTTCCCAGAAGACCCACATCTGGAGCAGGTTGTGCGATACCACGATGCCGAGCATGGCGGTCATAAACAGGATCAGATAGGCGTAAAATAGGCCCATCGAGTCTTTGTCGGACAGATAGTAGCGGGCGTAGAGGATGATCAGCAAGCCGATACCGAGTACCAGCATGGCGAACAGCAGGGCTAAACCATCCAGATGCACCGACAGCTCGAGCCCAAGCAGCGGAATCCAGGGCGCGGTGGCAACCACGGCTTCACCATCAAACACCGCAGGCATTTGTAACAGCACCAGAACCAGCGCCAAAGCGGGCAGGGCAGCGGTTGAGAAGGCACAGACGGTTCGACCAAAGCGCTCGGTAAGCAGGGGTACAACTGTCCCCAGCAAAGGTAACAGCAGTATCCAGAAAAGACTCATGGGTGGGTAAGGCTCCCCTTGGTTAAAACGGTAACAACAAGCGAGACAACCTTTGAACCTACGCTACTGCGCGGTGCACAGATGGGGCCGCTCGCCCGCTGTTCAATGGCGGAAGAGGATAACGAGGCAGGCAACGAGCGTCCAGAAAAACCGGAATTGTTGGTGGGTTGCCACTCGGAATGGTGGTTTACCTGGTCTTCATTCTTTGTAGGAGGCCAGTCTCTGGGCGACAGGAAGAAAACAGTGCCGGTGACAGCCCCCTACAGGCACGAACATGCTGAAAAGGGGCTCGCACACCAACACTGCCTAAACAATTCCAACCATTGTTGAGGTTACAGCTTGATCCAGGTGGCTTTGATCTCGCTGTATTTATCGAAGGCATGCAGCGATTTGTCGCGGCCGTTGCCAGATTGCTTGTAGCCACCGAAGGGGGCGGTCATATCGCCACCATCCCACTGGTTCACCCATACCGAACCGGCTCGCAGCCCACGGGCAAAGCGGTGGGCGCGGCTCAGGTTGCTGGTCCAGACGGCGGCTGCCAGGCCGTAAATGGAATCGTTGGCGATGGCCAGGGCGTCGGCTTCGTCGGTAAAGCGTATTACCGAGAGTACCGGGCCGAAGATTTCTTCTTTAAAGATGGTCATTTCGCGGGTCACATCTTCAAACACCGTAGGCTCCATAAAGAAGCCGCCATCGACGGCGTCGGCGCGGTTGCCACCGGTCGATAGCCGGGCACCCTGGGTTTTGCCGGTGTCGATATAGCCCTGAACTCGTTTGAACTGGGTTTCATCGACGATGGCGCCGACGTTGGTGGCCGGATCCAATGGGTTGCCCGGCTTCCAGTCCTGCACAGCGCGCAGTACTTCGGCCATGAATTCATCGGCAATGCTGGCCTCAACTAAAAGACGAGAGCCAGCGGTGCAGACTTCACCCATATTGAAGCAGATGCCCTCGGCAGCGGCCTTGGCGGCGGCTGCAAGGTCCGGTGCGTCGGCGAAGACGACGTTCGGTGATTTTCCGCCCGCTTCGGTCCAGACGCGCTTCATGTTGGATTCGCCAGCGTAGATCATCAGTTGCTTGGCAATGGCGGTGGAGCCGGTGAACACCAGAGTATCGACATCCATATGCAGGGCCAACGCCTTGCCGACAGTGTGGCCAAAGCCGGGCAGAACGTTGAACACGCCGTCGGGAATACCCGCTTCTTTGGCGAGTGCCGCTAAACGCAGCGCCGACAATGGGGATTTTTCCGAAGGCTTGAGAATCACTGAGTTGCCCATGGCCAGCGCCGGGCCAATTTTCCAACTGGCCATGATCATCGGGAAATTCCAGGGCACGATGGCGGCCACGACGCCGACGGCCTCGCGCGATACCAGGCCAAGCTCTCCGGGACCGGTCGGGGCAATTTCATCGTACAGTTTGTCGATGGCTTCGGCCGACCATTGCAGGCTACGGCTTGTGGCGGGAATGTCGACATTGCGGGCGTCGGAAATGGGCTTGCCCATGTCGAGAGTGTCCAGCAGAGCCAATTCGTCGCCATGCTGTTTGATCAGGTCGACGAAGCGCAGCATGATGGTTTTGCGCTTGGCAGGAGGCAGATGCGACCAGCGGCCATCGTTGAAGGCAGCGCGCGCATGGCGCACGGCGATATCGGCATCGGCGCTGTCGCAGGCGGCTACGTTGGCCAGTAGCCGGTTGTCGATTGGGCTGCGGCTTTCGAAGGTCTCGCCGGATTGGGCGGGCTGGTATTGGCCATTAATAAAGGCGCGGCCTTCAGGCTTGAGCTCGGCGGCGCGTTGAGTCCAGTATTCTAGGGTATCGGTCATGTTGGGGAACCTGTTAGTCAGTGTCATTCTTTGCACGTTACCTTACCCCAGTCGCTGGCCGGGTTTCAATATATTGAACGCGACGGACGCGCATCAGCATGGTCGACGTCGTACACTATATGACCCATAGCTATTAGCAGAACTGCCTTGATGACCCTAGCGAATCAAGGCCACAGCAAGCCTTGATGTTTTATTTATTTTACATACACTGACCCCTGTGTGTTCGAAATAACAAACATCTAAGGCGCAACCCCGGCGGTAGCGCCCGGTTCAGTCGGAGCGAGAACGGCCATGACCCAGACCCCTGACAATACGTCTCAGCAACAAACCAAGACGGCCCGTTCGACGGTGTCACCGGCGAAAACCGACGCCTTCTGGATGCCGTTTACCGCCAACCGACAATTCAAGGCCGAACCCCGGCTGCTGGTCGGTGCCGAAGGCATGCATTACACCTCGGAGGACGGACGCAGCCTGCTGGATGGCACGGCGGGCTTGTGGTGCGTGAATGCCGGTCATGGTCGTGCCCATATTTCTGAGGCCGTTGCGCGCCAGATCAGCGAAATGGATTACGCCCCGACCTTTCAGATAGGACACCCCAAGCCGTTTGAATTGGCTGAGCGGCTGATCAAACACACGCCCGATGGCATTAATAAGGTATTTTTTACCAATTCAGGCTCTGAATCGGTCGATACCGCCCTGAAAATCGCTCTGGCCTACCATCGAGCGCGAGGTCAGGGTGAACGTACCCGCCTGATCGGCCGTGAACGGGGCTACCACGGTGTCGGTTTTGGCGGCATCTCCGTTGGCGGCCTGGTAAACAATCGCAAAGCGTTTGGCTTGGGCCTGAACGGGGTTGATCATCTGCGCCATACCTTGGTGCCTGAAAATGCCTTCAGCAAGGGTCTGCCCGAGCACGGTGCCGACCTGGCTCAGGATCTTGAGCGGACGATTGCGCTGCACGGCGCGGACACCATAGCCGCGGTCATCGTGGAACCCGTTGCCGGCTCGGCAGGCGTTATTCTGCCGCCCAAAGGCTATTTGCAGCGCTTGCGCGAACTGACCAAACAGCACGGTATTCTGCTGATTTTCGATGAAGTCATCACCGGTTTTGGTCGTGTAGGCCAGGCGTTCGCGGCCAACCGTTTTGGTGTCACACCAGACCTGATGACCACGGCCAAGGGCCTGACCAACGGTGCCATTCCAATGGGCGCAGTATTCGCGGCCGATTTCATTCACGATGCCTTTATGCACGGTCCTGAATCGGCAATAGAGCTGTTCCATGGCTACACTTACTCCGGGCACCCGGTGGCCGCTGCCGCTGGCCTGGCAACGCTGGATATCTACGAGAAAGAAGGCCTGTTCGAGCGCACTCTGGAGATGGAGCCGATCTGGCAGGAGGCGCTGCACAGCCTGAAAGGCACACGTAACGTCAAAGACATTCGCAACATCGGTTTGATTGGCGCCATTGAATTGGAATCGCGCGAGGCGCCCGGTGCTCGTGGCTATGATGTGTTCCACCACTGTTACTGGAAAGGCAATGCGCTGGTGCGTTGTACTGGCGACACCATCGCCATGTCGCCGCCGCTGATCATCAATGAAGCCCAGATTGACCAGTTAATGGCGACGCTAAAAACCGCGATCGAAGCCACCGATTAAACCGGCTCCGATGATTATGCTCCGGGGCTGAAACACCCAATTAAAAACGGGAAACTCGATGAAACAGATCACTCACTTTATCAACGGCGCGACCACCGCGCCGAGCAAGCGTAACGGCCCGGTGTTTAACCCGGCGCTGGGTGAACAGACGGCCGACGTATCTCTGGCCAGTGCCGATGAAGTCGTCGGTGCGATCAGGGCGGCCCAGGCGGCTTTTGTCGATTGGTCTGAGACCACACCGCTGAACCGCTCGCGCGTATTATTCCGTTTCAAAATGCTGCTCGAAGAACGGCTGGATGAGTTGGCAGAAGTGATCAGTGCCGAACACGGCAAGGTGTTTGAAGACGCGCGCGGTGAAGCGGTGCGCGGCATGGAAGTGGTCGAATTTGCCTGCGGTATTCCGCACCTGCTTAAAGGTGAAATTACCGAACAGGTCGGCCGTGGCGTCGATGCCTGGTCGGTCAGCCAGCCGCTGGGTGTGGTCGCCGGTATTTCGCCGTTTAACTTCCCGGCTATGGTGCCGATGTGGATGTGGCCGGTGGCCATTGCCTGTGGCAACACCTTCATTATGAAACCGTCAGAAAAAGACCCGAGCGCGCCGTTGCTGGTGGCCAAATGGCTGAAAGAAGCGGGCTTGCCCGACGGGGTGTTCAACGTTGTAAACGGCGACAAAGAAGCCGTCGATGTGTTGCTGACGCATCCTGGCGTTCAGGCGGTGAGCTTCGTTGGCTCAACGCCCGTCGCAGAATACATTTACAGCACCGCCAGTGCCCATGGTAAACGGGTACAGGCGCTCGGCGGTGCCAAAAACCATCTTGTTGTCATGCCCGACGCTGACATCGACGGCGCGGTGAATGCCTTAACCGGTGCGGCCTATGGGTCGGCCGGTGAGCGTTGCATGGCCATTTCGGTGGCGGTAGCCGTCGGTGATATTGCCGATGAACTGGTGGAAAAACTGGCCGAGAAAGCCCGTACCCTGAAGGTTGGCAACGGTGCCGAAAAAGGCCTGGATATGGGCCCGCTGGTCACCCGAGAGCATCTTGCTAAAGTAACCGGTTATGTGGATGCCGGCGTCAAAGAAGGCGCCACCCTGGTGGTTGATGGCCGCGGCCATAAAGTCTCCGGCCACGAGACCGGTTATTTCATCGGTGGTTGCCTGTTCGACTATGTTACCCCGGAAATGAGCATCTACCAGGAAGAGATTTTCGGACCGGTATTGTGCGTGGTGCGAGTGCCGGATTACGTCAGCGCGGTCAAACTGATCAACGCGCACGAATACGGCAACGGCACCTCAATCTACACCCGCAGCGGTGGCGCGGCCCGTCAGTTCACGCGCGATATTCAGGTCGGCATGGTTGGTATAAATGTGCCCATTCCAGTGCCGATGGCGTTTCATGCCTTCGGCGGCTGGAAGCGTTCACTGTTCGGCAGCAACCACATGCATGGTATGGAAGGCGTTCGGTTTTACACCCGTCGTAAAGCCGTGACCGCGCGCTGGCCGGAAGGCGATATGGGTGCAAATTTTGTTATGCCTACCATGGAATAATGTTGGCTGGTTAACTCAAGTCCTGGAGTTCGGTTCGTTGTGTTGCCATGAGCCCGTGTCAGGCACCGGGTGTGGCTATCCGGGGTCGGCGTGAACCCATCCATGGGGCCTAGACCGCAGCATCCTTGCTGCGGACTTCCCCGGATAGCCACACCCGGCACCTGACACTCAGATCGTCGCGAATTCCAGGACTGGAATTATCAGCGTCCCCCCTTTTTTTCTTGATTATGGAGCCCCAGATGACCCGTCGTACCGAACATACCGGTTCCTATTACGCCGCTACCGCCAACCCGAACCCGGACCGCCCCGCTCTGACTGAATCTGTGCAGACCGATGTCTGTGTGATCGGTGCCGGTTTTACCGGCCTGTCCACAGCCCTGCACCTGGTTGAGGCTGGCTTTAAGGTGGTAGTGCTGGAAGCAGCGCGCATTGGCTACGGTGCCAGCGGTCGCAATGGCGGCCAGTTGGTAAACAGCTACAGTCGCGACTTAGATGTGATCGAAAAAAACTATGGGATGGATACCGCCAAAATGCTCGGCGGCATGGCGTTTGAAGGCGCCGACATCATTCGTCAGCGCATTCGCGACTACAACATCGATTGCGACTATCGCGATGGCGGAGTGTTCGTGGCGTTCAACAAACGCCAGATGCACGAGTTGCAGGAGCAGAAAGCCCTGTGGGAGCGTTATGGCCATACTCAACTCGATTTTCTGGATCGGGATGCGGTGCGCCAAGTAGTTAAATCCGACCAGTACATCGGCGGCCTGCGCGACAATCGGGGTGGTCATATTCACCCGCTGAATCTTGCTTTGGGTGAAGCGGCTGCCATTGAACAGCAGGGCGGTCAGATTTTTGAAGACTCGCGAGTGGTGAAGATCGACCGGGGCGCTGAGCCTGTTGTGCATACCGATCAGGGCCAGGTGCGTGCCAAGTACGTCATGGTGGCCGGTAACGCCTACCTGGGTAATCTGGTGCCGGAACTGGCGGCCAAGTCGATGCCTTGTGGCACCCAGATCGTCGCGACCGAGGTGCTTGGCGAAGAGCGGGCCCGCGAACTGATTCCGCAACTGGAGTGCGTGGAAGACTGCAACTACAAGCTGGATTACTACCGGATTACCGGAGATTTTCGTTTGCTCTACGGCGGCGGCGTCACCTATGGCGGCGGTGATCCGGATTCCATCGAGCGCTTCTTGCGCCCGCACATTGAATCCATTTTTCCGAAACTGGCGGGCGTCAAACTCGACTACGCCTGGGGCGGTGATTTCCTGCTGACCATGAGCCGCTTGCCTCAGTTCGGCCGCATCGGCGACAACATTTATTACGCCCAGGGCTACAGCGGCCACGGCGTCACCACCACCCACCTGGCGGGCAAACTGATCGCCGAAGCGCTACGCGGCCAGGCAGAACGCTTCGACGCCTTCGCCAGCCTGAAACACTTCCGTTTCCCTGGGGGCCAACTGTTCAGAGCGCCTTATACAGCCATCGGTGCCACCTACTACGGATTGCGAGATAAACTGGGCATCTAGATGGTTTGAAAAACACGTTTAATCTAACCGATTGAGACCAGCTGTAGGCATCGAGTACGGCCCTGGCGGGCGACGGTCCCCAGGGATGGGGACCGACGAGCTTACATGGAGGTACTTGCAGCGACCGCCAGAACCGTACCCGGTGCCCGTTGCGGTTTCTTGCCACCGTATGGCATTAAGCCTGCTTTGAACGGTGCCACCCAGCCAGCCCACCAGTGCCACCGGCCAGACATCTCCTTTAACCCCGGAATGTGCGAAAATAACGCGGATAAAGCAATGCAGAGTAATCAATATGCGCATTTGGGTAGATGCCGACGCCTGTCCCATCGTGATTCGAGACATTATTGTTCGGGCGGCGGAGCGGACTCAGGTTCAGACCACCTTTGTGGCCAATCAGTACATCAGGACGCCGCCATCGAAGTATGTGACCTCGGTGCAGGTACCGGCCGGGTTTGATGTGGCGGACAATGAAATTGTCCGGCTGGCCGACGCGGATGATCTGGTGATTACCAGTGACATTCCGCTGGCGGCTGAGGTCATTGAAAAGGGGGCTAGTGCGCTGAGCCACCGGGGTGAAGCCTTCACCCGGGACAACATTCGCGGGCGGCTTAATGTGCGGGATTTTATGGAAACCCTGCGCGCCAGTGGTATTCAGTCCGGTGGGCAAAAAACGATGGACAATTCCGACCGGATGGCCTTTGCTAACAAACTTGATAGTTACCTTGCGAAACACGTCCGGTAAGGCTGATCTGTTGGTTAATTCGTATTGATATGCATCCAAAACCCGCTTGGTTTCGTCTAATCAGGGCCATCAATAATAAAAGTAGGTAGCCAGATGAAGCGAATGACACTCAACAAGATAGCCTGTTGTGTGGCCTATGCCGTGGTGAGCGGTGCTCAGGCCGAATCCACCATGAATGTTGCCCATATGCACCTCGAACATGTCTCGACCTCCTGGCCGGAAGCGCCCAGCCAGGTGGGGTTCATGACCGTGGCCATGCAGGAAGCCGGGATAGCCATGGACCATGTCGCGCTGGCGGAAGGCCATGGCGGCGATCTTGCCACGCTTAAACTGCACGTCGGCCATGCCTTGCATGCGCTGGACCCTGAAGAGCAGAGCAGCGGGCCCGGATTGGGGTTTGGGGTTGTTGCCGGGGCAGACGGTGCCGAAAAGCACACCCTGTATTCCGCCCAGTCTCCCGGTGCGTCCGACAACATCATCAACAACAATCTGCGGGTTCGTAATCCGTTGAAAAACGCCGAATCGCTGGCAAAACTGGCCACCCGCGCTGGCAACAAGGCCCTGGATGCCCGTTCGGTATCGGCAGCACAGGAATCCCTGGACGACATGGCCTGGCTGGTTAATGCGATGATCAATGGCGTTGATGAAAATGGCAATGGCAGCATCGAAGCCACGCGCGAAGAGGGTGGCTTGGTCATTGCCCGGGAAGAAATGGGCGCGATACGCCGGGGAGAAGGGCTCGACTGACGCTTGCTTGCCGAAGGTGTCATCGAGCCATTAGCCGCTGGGCGTGGTCAGTTGGAGGGATATTCTGAAGGCTATGGAACGGGTGTCGCGCCACAGACAGGGTGAGTGATGGCTGCGGACAGCCCCTCGTCCGACCTTGTTCCCGGGTGGGAGTGTTGGAAAATCAGCCAGATTTTCCAACACCGCTGGAACGCCATGGTAGTGGGAAAAGATCTGCATTCAGATGGCTTGTCCCAAAGTTATGCAGAAGGTTATCCACATTTTCTGTGGGTAAGTTTGGCGAGGCGGTTGCCGATCAGTATGAGGCTGCGCCGGGGCTGTCAAGCCTATTTTAGAGCCTTTTAATGGAGAAAATGGCTTGACAGTAAGAGACCGGGCGCCCTCTGTAGGTGTGAGTAAATGTCGCTTGCGGCCGAATCCAGGCTGTGTTATCCACCGAACGGGTAAGGCTCTGGATCAGGGTTTGGCGGGCTGTTTACGGGTTTCCGAGTAGACGCGATAGCCAAAAATCAAAGCAAAGGCACCGACCGGTTTGAAGATCAGGGTCACGATGAAATTGACCGGGCCATACCCGTCAGCCAGCCCGAGGCTGCCGATCAGAATCTGGGTGACCAGCAGCAGAATGCCGTAGATCAGCGCATACCCGCCAAAGATGACCCAGCCAAACCCCTGACTGCCGATCCAGGCTTTACGCATCGCATCGGGAATGGGTTCGCGCCCGTCGATCAGATAAAAGGTCGCCAGCACCAGTTTGACCCCGAAATAAATGCCTGGAACGATCAGCAGCAGCCCGAGCCCCACGGCCAAACCGGTCAGCAGTTGCACCCCGGCCAATGGCAGCACCCAGGGCAGTGCCTGGGTAATGGCCTCTCTGGGAGCTATGTACTGGCCGTTCAGCGAGGCACGCGCATAAAGCACGACGGCGGCCGAAGCCCAGACACCGCCGACCCATTGCAGCAGTAATAGGGGCCAGGCATAGGGCATATCGGCAAAGGCCCCTTTAAGCAGTACAAACAGTATTTCAAATACGAAGCCCAGCCCCACGGTAATGATGATCAGGGCGATCAGGTGCTGGCGAAAAAACTGGGCGGTGTCCTTTAAAAATGTGTAGAGCATGAATGTCTCGTGATGGCTGTCTCAATGAACGGGAAGAGTAACGAAATGCGGCCGCAAAGGCATCTTTAACCTGGATTCAGACCAGTTGATTCAACATTGGAGGATCAGCGCCGGGTATTGGGTAGGTCTCAGGCGGGCGTCGGTCCCCATGGAGGGGGACCGCCGAGCTTACATGGATGTATTTACAGCGACCGCCTGAGACCTACCCGATGCCTGGCGCGGCTTCCCACCTCAAAGTCGGATTAAGCCAGTTCGGAAAATGGCTCCCGGGCTAACTCGCGTTCTCAGGCTAAAGGCTGCTGCTGGGTGATGCAGTGGATGTTGCCACCGCCGAGCAGAATCTCCCGGCCCGGCACCTGCACCACCTCCCGATCCTTGCACAGGTCGCTGAGAATGTTGGCGGCGATCTCGTCTTTTGGGTCGTCGAAGCTCGGTAGAATGATCCCCCCGTTGACCATCAGAAAGTTCACATAGCTGGCCGCCATGCGTTCGCCAGCGCGGCGCGGCCAGGCTTTCTGGGCCCAGTCGATGCCGTCGACCTCGCTCTCCGTCTGCATCAGCGGCTTGGGCAGCGGCATCCTGGTGATGCTCAGCGACCGGCCTTTGGCGTCGCGGTGGGCGCTGAGGTAATCGTAAGCCTGACGGCTGCGGTGGTATTGCGGGTCGCTGTCGTCGTCCGTCCAGGCCAGGACCACATGGCCCGGCTTAACGAAGCACGCCATGTTGTCGATGTGGCCGTTGGTTTCGTCGTTGTAGATGCCATCGGGTACCCACAAAATAGTGTCGATGCTCAGGTGGTCGCGCAGCCGTTGCTCTATTTCCGCCCGCGTCAGGTGCGGGTTACGGTTGTTGTTCAGCAGGCACTCTTCGGTAGTCATCAGCGTGCCTTCGCCGTCGACATGAATGGCACCACCTTCAAGCACAAAGCCCTCAGTGCGATAGCGCTCGATGCGCTCCATGTTGCAAATCTTTTGCGCCACCTGATCGTCCCGGTTCCACGGCTGGTACAGGCCGCCAGTCAGGCCGCCCCAGGCGTTGAATTCCCAATCGTTGGCGCGCAACCCGCCTTCACCATTGATGATAAAAGTCGGTCCGGTGTCTCTGACCCAGGCATCGTTGCACGATAATTCGACCACCCGAATACCAGCACTGAGTCGGGCGCAGGCGTTCTCATACTGGTCCGCCGACACCCCCATGCTGACCGGTTCAAACCGGGCGATGGCTTCGGCGATCGCCGTGTAGGCGGCCTGGGCTGGCTTGGCGCCGTAGCGCCAGTTATCCGGCCGTTCTGGCCACAGCATCCAGGTCTGGCTATGCGGTGCCCATTCGGCGGGCATGACATAACCGTCCGCACGCGGTGTCGAGATTAGCGGCGCTGGCATATCAGCGGCCTCCGTCCTTGGTCATCAGCGGGTTGTACAGATCCGGACGGCGGTCACGGAAAACACCCCAGGCGCGACGGGTGCTGGCCACGGCATCCAGATCGAAAGTGTGCACCAGCACGCCCTCATCATGGCGGTCGAATTCAGCCACTTTCTGGCCCAGTTCATTGGCAATGAACGACGACCCATAAAAGGTAATGTTCTGTTCGCCTTCAGATTCAACGCCGGTGCGGTTACTGGCGATGTACGGCGTCAGGTTGGCCGCAGCATGGCCCTGCTGGGTGATCTGCCAGTGATCGCGCGAGTCGATGCTGTGGTCCTGCGGTTCGGTGCCGATGGCGGTTGGGTAAAACAGCAGTTCGGCACCCATCAGTGCCATAGCCCGGGCGGTTTCCGGGAACCACTGATCCCAGCAAATGCCCACGCCAATGCGCGCATAAGCGGTGTCCCAGACTTTAAAACCGGTATCGCCAGGCGTGAAATAGAATTTTTCCGAATACCCCGGACCATCAGGAATGTGAGTCTTGCGATAGATGCCCAAGTTGCTGCCATCGGCATCGATGATGGCAACGGTATTGTAGAGGGCGTTGTTGGCGCGCTCAAAAAAACTGATCGGCAACACCACCTTCAGTTCAGCGGCGACCGCCTGAAAATGCTTTACCGCCGGGTTTTCATCGACCGGGGTGGCAAAAGCCAGGTAACTTTCCTTTTGCTTCTGGCAAAAGTAACAGCGCTCAAACAGCTCCTGAATCAGGATAATCTGTGCGCCTTTTGCAGCCGCCTCACGCACCAGGGCATCGGCTTTGGCAATGTTGTCGTCAACGTCCCAGCCACAGCTCATCTGGGTGGCAGCTACGGTTACCTGTCTCATTAATCTTGGCTCCTCGGGGTTAACCCTGAAGTCTCAGGGGCGCGTATTTTTCCTGAAAATGGCGAAAACACCAGCGTTATTTTTGAGGTGTTTCCCACCGTTCAGTCAGCGTTTTTTTTACTCAGCATTCGGCGGTTGCTACGAACAAAGTGCCTGCTGCTGGGTATGCCTATCCGGGGAAGTCCACAACATGGATGTTGTGGTCTAGGCCCCATGGACGGGTTCACGCCGACCCCGGATAGGCATACCCAGTGGCTGGTACGAACTCGCGGCACGGTGCCTGACACGGGCTCGTGGCACAAAAGAAAGCCCGGCCGCTCAAATATAGGGTAGCAGAAGCTCGTATTCCATTGGAGTTACCTGGCGTTCGAACAGCCGCACTTCGCTCCATTTGCAAATAAGGTACATCTCGATGAAGTCGGCGCCGAACCAGGTTTTTACTCGTTCATCCAGAATCATCGAACGCAGGGCGTCGCGGCCATTGTCGGCGAGCTCCGGGTGGTCCTGATCGTAGACGTTGCCCTCTACGGGTTCCGGCGGTTCGATGTGGTTTTGCAAACCTTCGGTTACGCCTGCCAGCACCACGGCGACGGCGAGATAGGGGTTGGTATCGGCACCGCTCAGGCGATGCTCGATGCGCGTTGCCTCTATGTTGCCGGAAGGAATGCGCAGCGCCGAGGTGCGGTTATCGTAACCCCAGGTTTTGGCGGTGGGGGCAAAGGCATCCGGGTTGAGTCGGCGGTAGCTGTTGATGTTCGGGCACAGCAGCGCCTGAACATGGTCGGCCATGTCGATCAGGCCGCCCATTGCCCAGCGCATTTCCGGCACGCTTTCCGGGTCTTCGCTGGCAAAAATATTGTTGCCGTCGCTGTCCATCAGGCTCAGGTGAATATGCATGCCGCTGCCCGCTTCTTCAATGTAGGGCTTGGCCATAAAGGTGGCTTCCATTTCCCACTTGCGGGCTACCTGAGCTATCACCCGTTTCAGCATCACCGCTTCGTCGGCGGCGCGCATCGGGTCGTTGCCGTAGTTGAGGTTCACCTCAAACTGGCCGGGCGCGTATTCAGTGATGACGGTGTCGGCCGGTATGTTTTGTTCATGGGCGGTGTCGAGCACATCGCGGATGAAGAAGTCGTAATCGTCCAGGTCGTCCATCGAATAGACCTGCTTGGAACTCATGCGCCGGCCACTGACCGGAGACACCGGTGGCTGCAACTGGCCGTCGGCATCGCGTTCGGTATCGATCAGGTAGAACTCCAGTTCCACGGCAATGCCGGGTGTGTAGCCCAACTCATTGAAGCGGTTGACCACCTGCATCAGCACCTGACGCGGGTCCATCCGAAAGGGGGTTACGCCATCGGTTTCGAACATGGTGAACAGCGCCTGGGCCCGGTCGCCATCGGCGTGCCAGGGCACCATTGCCAGGGTATTGGCTACCGGCAGGCAGAGCCGGTCGCGATCGCCATCTTCGGCGCCGAGGCCGGTTTCTTCAACGGTGGTGCCAGTGGCATCCAGCGCCATCACGGAGCCGGGCAGGTTAAAACCTTCTTCATACACCTTTTCCAGCAGCTCACGCTCAATGCGTTTGCCGCGCAGCACACCGTTGAGATCGGTCACCAGTAGTTCGATGGTGGTTACGTCCGGGTGTTGCTCCAGAAAGGCGGTTACTTCGGGGTGTGACATGATGCTTTCTCATCGTTGGCGATGACGGCCCGGAACACCGGGCCTGACACAGCGACTTAATAGGTGGGCGGCCTTGTCACCAAAAGGATCAGCGGTCGAGACCGCCCATGCATAAATATTTGAGTTCCAGGTATTCGTCGATACCGTACTGGCTGCCTTCACGGCCGAGCCCCGACTCTTTCACGCCACCAAAGGGCGCGACCTCAGTTGAGATAATACCCTCATTAATGCCGACCATCCCGTATTCCAGTGCTTCGGCCACACGCCAGATGCGCGATAAATTGCCGCTGTAGAAATAGGCAGCGAGACCAAAGGGTGTGTCATTCGCCAGTTGCACCGCTTCTTCCTCGGTTTTGAACCGGGTCAGGGCGGTGATGGGGCCAAAAATTTCTTCCCGGCTGACACGCATGGTGGGTGTGACATCCGTCAGTACCGTCGGTTCGAAAAAGCTGTGGCCCAGATCGTGGCGCTTGCCACCCAACAGCACTTTGGCACCCTGGTCGGTGGCGTCGCTGAGTAGAGCTTCGACTTTTTCGACACCGGCTTCATTGATCAGCGGGCCAATGGTGATGCCATCGTCCATGCCATTGCCCACCTTGAGCCCGGCGCTGGCTTCGGCCATGGCCTTGGCGAAGCGGTTGTAGACACCATCCTGCACCAGAAAGCGGTTCACGCAGACACAAGTCTGACCGGTATTGCGGTATTTCGAAGCCATAGCGCCTTTGACGGCGGCATCGATGTCAGCATCGTCGAAGACAATAAAGGGGGCATTGCCACCGAGCTCCATCGATACCCGTTTTACCGTGTCGGCAGCCTGGCGGATCAGCGTCTTGCCCACCGGGGTCGAGCCGGTAAAGCTGACCTTGCGTACCAGCGGATGGGTACTGAGGACTTCACCAACGGCCTTGCCATTGCTGGCGGTGATGACGTTCAGCACGCCTTTGGGCAGGCCTGCCTGCCGACCCAGATCGGCCATTGCCAGGGCGGTCAGTGGCGTAGCTTCAGCGGGCTTGACTACAATAGTGCAACCAGCGGCCAGTGCCGGTGCAACCTTGCGGGTGATCATCGCCAGCGGGAAATTCCACGGCGTAATGGCGGTGCAGACTCCCACTGGCTGTTTGATCGCCAGAATACGGCGATCATTGTTCGGGGTTGGAATCACGTCGCCATAAGCGCGTTTAGCCTCTTCGGCAAACCACTCTATAAAGGAGGCCCCATAAGCCACTTCGCCCTTGGATTCGGCCAGCGGTTTGCCGCACTCCAGTGTCATCAGCTCAGCCAGCCTGTCCTGATGGTTCATGATCAGATCAAACCAGCGGCGCAGTATGGCAGCTCGGCTCTTGGCGGTTTCATTTTTCCACTGACCAAAGGCACGATGGGCGGCTTCGATGGCCAGTTTAGCGTCTTCAGGTCCGCAGTCGGTCACCACAGCCAGACACTCGCCATTGGCCGGGTTGGTAACATCGAAGGTTCGGCCTGACTGAGCTGTTGCCCAGTCGCCGTCGATAAAACTGAGGCTGTGAATCATCGAATCTGTCATGAAAGGGCTCCTTATGGGTTGCATCGCTGGCAGGCGTGACCTTGTCGCCGTCAACCACCCAGTGTAGTGGTTTTAGCCATGCCCCGGAGGTGATTGATTAAATGAATCAAGCTAACCTCAAATTGGGGCTAAGCTCAAGAGCTGTGGTTAAAATAATTGACACCACCCCCGCCTATGGGGCCTAAAACGGCTCATAATGTTTTATATAATTAACATTCGGGCTTTTCAGCGCCTTGTGTTGATTATTTTTTATGGTAACGTGGTAAAAAATAAACACCTGAGCAGCCACCGGTATTTAGCACTTAATGGAGTGCAGGGTACGGGGCGCTTCAGGTCATAATAAAGCACTACACCACAGGGGGTTTGCATGCAGCCCGAACGTGTCCGACCGCTGGTCGGCGTCGTCTGCGATGTCAACATGGTACCGCCACACGCCTTTCATATGGCGGGCGACAAGTACCTGACTGCACTGGCCGAGGCCGCTGGTGTAACGCCTGTGTTGATACCCGCTCTGACCGATCTGTTCAATCCCACTTCCTGTGTAAGCCGACTTGACGGTCTCTTCCTGACCGGTGGTTACTCTATGGTGCATCCGCGACACTATGGGGCAGCGCCGTTACCGGATCAGGTCTACGATGAACGTCGTGATGCGCTGAGTCTGGCATTGATTAAAGCCGCCATGGATCGGGATCTGCCATTGTTTGCAGCGTGCCGTGGATTTCAGGAAGTGAATGTAGCGCTCGGCGGTACCTTGCACCAGGCTTTACACGAAGTGCCGGGCTTGCAGGAACATCGCGAAACTAAATCAGAGTCGCTGGCGCAGCAGTACGCACCGGCGCACCCTGTTGCACTGACCCGGGGTGGGTTACTGCAACAGATTCTTTCGACTGACACCCTGGAGGTAAACTCCTTGCATGTTCAAGGTGTAGCAACGCTTGGGGGCGGCTTAGAGGTTGAAGCCACTGCACCGGACGGTTTGATCGAAGCAGTGCGAATCGCCGCCATGCGATTTGCCCTGGCCGTGCAGTGGCACCCGGAATGGCAGGTTATGAACAACCCCCAACAACGACAACTGTTTGAGGCGTTCGGTGATGCGTGTAGAGCGTGACAACCGAACGAACCCTGTATGGACGAATTAATTAAGTGGCTTAAAGACAACCGCGTGACCGAAGTGGAGTGCATCACGCCAGATCAGACCGGCATCGCGCGCGGCAAGATCATGCCCACCAGTAAATTCATTGCCGAACGTGGCATTCGTTTGCCCGAGAGCGTGCTGTTGCAGACGGCTACCGGCGATTACCCGGACGATGAATCCTACTACAGCATTCTGGACCCGGCCGACATCGACATGATTCTGCGCCCGGACCCGAACGCGGCCTTTCTGGTTCCCTGGACCCTGGAGCCCACCGCTCACGTAATTCACGATTGTTACGACAGCGTCGGCAACCTGATTGAATTGTCGCCGCGTGCGGTGCTGAAAAAAGTGCTGGGCTTATACGAAGCCAAAGGCTGGAAACCCATTGTTGCACCGGAAGTGGAATTTTACCTGACCCAGCGCTGCACCGACCCGGATCTGCCACTGGAACCACCGATTGGCCGGTCGGGCCGCAAGGAAAGTGGTCGTCAGTCATTCAGCATCGATGCCGCCAACGAATACGATCCGATTATTGAAGATGTCTACGACTGGTGCGAAGCCCAGGGCCTGGATATCGATACGCTGATTCACGAGGAAGGCACTGCCCAGATGGAATTCAACTTCCGTCATGGCGATGCCCTGAAGCTGGCCGACCATGTGTTTGTGTTTAAACGGACGGTGCGTGAAGCCGCTTTGAAGCACAACATTGGTGCAACTTTTATGGCCAAGCCCATTACCGGGGAACCGGGCAGTTCCATGCACATTCACCAGTCGCTGGTGGATGTCAAAACCGGTAAAAATCTGTTTTCAAATCCGGACGGTACCGCGTCCAAGCTGTTCTTGAATTACATCGGCGGCTTGCAGGCCTACATTCCGCAACTGATGCCGATGTTTGCGCCGAACATGAACAGCTACCGGCGCTATTTACCGGGTGCCGACGGCAATGCGCCGGTGAACATTGAATGGGGTGAGGAAAACCGCACGGTTGGTTTGCGTGTGCCACAGGCATCGCCGGAAGCGCGCCGTGTCGAAAACCGCCTGCCAGGTGCGGATACCAACCCTTACCTGGCCATGGCAGCCAACTTGGCTTGCGGTTATCTGGGTATGGTAAACGATCTTAAACCGCGCAAACCGGTGACCGGACGTGCCGGTAAAGAGGCCGACCCGGATGTGCCTTTCAACTTGGAAGCAGCTCTGGAAATTATGTCCGAGTGTCAGGAAATGCGGGAACTGCTCGGGCCAACGTTCGTTGATGGTTTCATTGCCACGCGCTGGGCTGAATACGAGGGCTTCAAGCGGGTGATCAGTTCGTGGGAGCGTGAGTTCCTGCTGAGTACTGTGTAAAACGTTGGCCTCATCGGGCTACAGAAGAGCGCTGAATCCAGGCTAACTGTATTTCAATTCAAATTTCAGAGTTCGCAACAGGCTAAGTATCAGGTGCCGGTCATGCCCCTCCGGGGTAGTTCGCAGCATGGATGCTGCGATCTAGGCCCCATGGACGGGTTTACGCCGACCCCGGAGGGGCATGACCGGTGACTGATACGGACTCCAGGCAACGCAACAGGATCGAACTCCGAACTTGTATTTCAATTGAACAGGGGGAGCTGTCATGACAGCCGTACCGTCACTGACTCAAACCGAACACTGGCAACATCAGGGTGCCGACCATATGCTGCACCCCTTTGGTGACAGCGGTGCCATAGGCCGGGAAGGTGCCCGCATTATCATCAGGGCTGAGGGTGTCACGCTCTGGGACAGTGAAGGCAATGAGTATCTGGATGCCTTTGCCGGGCTCTGGTGTGTCAACCTGGGGTATGGTCGTCAGGAGTTGGTCGACGCCGCCACTAAGCAGATGAGCCAGCTGCCGTACTATAATTTGTTTTTCAAATCGGCGACGCCTCCTGCGGTCGAATTGGCTAAAGCCTTGTCTGAGATCGCGCCGAAGCACATCAATCACACCTTTTTTACCAATTCCGGCAGTGAAGCCAATGACACCGTGTTGCGCATGGTGCGCCGCTATTGGGATCTGAAGGGTCAGCCTGCTAAGAAAACCATTATTGGCCGACACAATGGCTACCACGGCTCGACAGTCGCCGGTGCCAGCCTGGGCGGCATGGGCCCTATGCATGCCCAGGGTGATTTGCCGATTCCCGGTATCGCCCATATTCGCCAGCCTTATTGGTTTGGTGAGGGAGGTGATTTGTCGCCAGACGACTTTGGTCTAGTGGCGGCCCAGGCGCTGGAAGACAAAATTCTGGAACTCGGACCAGAGACAGTGGGGGCTTTTATTGCTGAGCCGATTCAGGGTGCGGGTGGCGTTATTATTCCGCCGGATACCTACTGGCCTGAAATCGAACGCATCGTAAAAAAATACGATCTCTTACTGGTCGTTGATGAAGTCATCTGTGGCTTCGGACGCACCGGTGAATGGTTCGGCTCCGACTATTTTGGCCTGACACCGGATCTGATGCCCATTGCCAAAGGTTTGTCCTCCGGTTACTTGCCCATTGGCGGGGTGATGGTGGCCGACCGCGTTGCTGAGCTGTTCAAGACCCGCGGCGGCGAGTTCAATCACGGCTTTACCTACTCCGGGCACCCGGTCTGTGCAGCCGTGGCACTGGAGAATGTGAGAATTTTGCGCGAAGAGGGCATCGTCGACCGGGTCCGCGAGGAAACGGCACCCTACTTGCAGGCGCAGTTGCAAACGCTGGCGGATCATCCTTTGGTGGGCGAAGTTCGCGGCGTGGGTATGCTGGGTGCGGTTGAGCTGGTTCAGGATAAAGCCAGCCGCAGCCGCTACCCTCAGGAAGGTAGGGTCGGCACCTTGTGCCGGGACTACGCTCTGGCCGAGGGACTGGTGTTGCGCGCTACTGGTGACACCATGCTGATGTCACCACCGCTGGTGATCAAGCCGAGCGAGATTGATGAGCTGGTTGCCAAAACGCGCCGGGCACTGGACCACACCTTGGCCCAGCTGCTAAAAGAAAGTCCGGGTGGTGAATAAATTCTTTTGGTGTTTTGATCATCTCATTTTACTGTAGGTAGGTGGTCCGGATGCTGGCCTGGTCAGCCGAAGGATCAAATAAAAAAATGATGCAGGGGAGTATCTTTCGATGAGTAAACATAAGAAGACCATCGCGATCGCCGCACTGGCAGCGGCCGTTGCGGGTACGGCGATTGCTGAGGATCGCGTTGTTTATATCTATAACTGGTCTGATTACATCGGTCCGGACACACTCGCTGACTTTACCGCTGAAACCGGTATCGAGGTGGTCTACGACGTCTTTGATTCCAACGATGTGCTGGAAGCCAAGGTATTGTCCGGCCAGACCGGTTATGACCTGGTCGTTCCAACCACCAATTACATGGCCCGCCAGATTCAGGCCGGTGCCTACCAGGAGCTCGACAAGTCTGCGCTGACCAATTACGACAATCTGGATATGGAGCTGATGGCGCGCCTGGAGAACTTCGACCCGGGCAATGAATACGCAGTTCCCTATCAGTGGGGCACCAACGGCATTGGTTATAACGTCGGCAAGATTCAGGAAATTCTGGGTGACGACGCGCCGGTAGGCAGTTGGGATCTGGTGTTTGATCCACAATACGCGTCGCAACTGGCTGAATGCGGCATTACCTTTCTGGATTCCGGTAACGAAATCTTCCCGCTGATGCTTCAATACATGGGCCGCGACCCATACAGCCGCAGCGTTGCGGACTATCGTGCGGCGCTGACTGAGCTGATGAAGGTGCGTCCGCACATTCAGTATTTCCACAGCTCACGCTACATCTCTGACCTGGCCAATGGTGAAGTTTGCGTCTCTATCGGTTGGTCCGGTGATGTATTTCAGTCGATGGCACGCGCTGAAGAAGCGGGTGCCGGGGTGGAAGTCGATTACTTCATCCCTGAAGAAGGCACTGTACTCTGGTCCGACATGATGGTGATCCCGGCGGATGCCCGTAATGTCGAAGAAGCCCATGAGTTCATTAACTTTGTGCTGGAGCCAGAAGTAGCGGCGGGCATTACCAACTACGTCTGGTATGGCAGCCCGGTTGAAGCCGCCAAGCCGTTTATCGATCCCGAGATTCTGGAAAACCCGGGTATCTACCCACCTGAGGGTGCAGAGTTGTTCACCAACGAAATTCTGCCCAACAGCATCATGCGGGAAATTACTCGCAGCTGGACACGTTTCAAGTCCGGTAACTGAGCTTATAGCATGCACTGGGGCCGGTTAATCCGGCCCCTACATTTCTGCCCCAAGCGGTTCTGTGGCAAGTTGATACTCATCGTCAGAGTGTTTGGGGCAGGGTTGTAAACCC
>NZ_JBBECH010000016.1:0-6425 GCF_040881935.1 Saccharospirillum sp.
AGCCCTGATTGAATACGATAAACGCCAACACCACCGGTATGACCGAATACAGCATCAGTGATGGCGATATGCGCCACATCCAGATCGGGGTCAACGACAGGGCGAATACCACATTAACGGACTGCAGGAAGCCAATACCGTAGAACAGGCGGATGCCGTTCATGTCGTTATTGATGATCGAAATCAGCTTGCCAGACTGAAATTGCTGGTGATAAGCGTCAGGCAACCGGTTCAACCGGTAAAAGAGATCATTTTTCAGCTGCGCTTCGGTAATCCGCCCCGGGTTCAGCGCATACATCCGCGACATGATGCGAACACCAACCATGATCAGCGAAAACGCAACCACCCACAGAACGTACTCATTCAGATTACCGCGGGCGGCATGGTCGGCGTGACCGAGCAAGTCGATGGCCTGTTGAATATAACGCGGTATCTCAACTTGCAACCAATTGACCAGGAAAATACAGATCACCGCAACCAGGTACGACCACTTATTAAGCAAAAAGTAGTGCAGGATAAATTGACGTTTAGTCATCAGCCTTCCCAGGGTTGCAGTGCGCGGGCAGCTCAATACCGTATTCATTAGAACACGCGCGGATGATGGCATGACGGACGTCGTCCTGCTGCTCGAGAGCGTCGAGCAACCAAACCGGCAGCCGGACAGGCCGGGTTTTGATACCGGGTTTACGGCCACAGCCGGGCCGGGCGCCGCCGCGACCACAGCAGCTGTCGGGCTTATCGGGGGAATCAGGCAAGGGTGATCTCCGGAAATATCGAAAAGTGTACACTTTTCATCTTAAAAGTATAGGTACCTTTCGGATTCACCTGCTGAGGTTTGTACTGATCTTGTACATTGGTCTACCAGACACCATTTGAGTTTGCCGCTGGCTATCGGACTGCGGGAGAAGGGTCAAAGTTAACTGACATTGCTAAGCGGTGAATCGTTCAGCTATTGGAGGCAGGTCAGATATAACAGCGCAGATGAATTTGCAGCATAATCGGCCCACTTACCGGTGATTTAAACCGCGCTTCCAGGGACCATGCTGGGAAACACTGCCTGGGCAGCATGCAGGGGCAGGTTCAACCGCAGCGGTGCCCGGTGAGAATCCGACAACAGCAGGAAGTGATCGGTCAGATTCTGGACCACTCGGCGGGCGCTTCGCTCGGGCATCTGAAGCAGCGCCGGAACCTCTCCCCGCTCGATAGAGCCATAGAGAATAATCTGCTCAATGATCTTATCCCCACGGGCGATATCCGGCTGGCTGCGAATCCACTCCAGCAAGCCCCGGGTGAAGTTGTCCGACTTCAGGGTCTCGGTCATGAACCTGACCTGATCGAGTGCGGTGGTCAGAAAATACCGTGTGAAGTCGACCAGGCTGGATTCGCTGAGCTGGCCGCGTCCGTCACGGTCCCCACGTCGAGGCTGATCGCAGCACTCCAGAAGGTACTTGTATCGATCCTTTTTCCGGGCAAACCCGCGTGAGACCGACCACAACTCAACACCGCTGATCGCTTTTTTCAGCATGGCATGGGTCACCAGTCGTGCCACACGGCCGTTCCCATCAAGCATCGGGTGAATCCACAGCAACCGGTGATGGGCCGCTGCAGCGGCCATCGGCAGTAAGCGGGGTGGCAGCTGGGCATAGGCGTTCTCCCACCGGTCCATACAGCGCTGAATATCCTCGGGCGCCACGGGAATGTGTCGGCCGACGATGACGTTGGTCTCTCGGAACTGGCCGGGGACGATCGGCAACGGCTTCCGGGTCGTGGGGTGAATGACCAGGTGCATGTGCGCCGGCAGCTCGCCGTAAAATCGCCGGTGGATTTCGCGAATCCCGGCCGTACCGAACCCAAGCTCCGCCAAGCCATCTTCTTCATCGAGCCACCGCTGCACTTCTATGTGAGCCATAGCTTCCTTTTGGAGATCCCGCTGCGCTTGATCTTCCTGGAACTTATTGGCTAGCGCCCGGTCGATATCGATCGGTAACGTGTCATGGCCTTCGATGAGGTTGGAATAGTAGCAGTTCATCGCCCGAACGAGCCTGGCCACCGCCCCTTTGACCTCGCTGAACTGGCTCGACGCGATACGGGGGGATTCCTGACCCAACTGCCAGGCCAGATCCGCCAATGCTTCCAGCTCAGGATTGTCCTCACGAATCAACATCGGTTCCATCCGGATCGCTGCAGGGGGTGGCATTCGGCCTCCAGGCTTTAGTGGTTGCGTGAGTGCTTGGCCGTCTGGCCGGATTATTGGCCGCATCCATGGCCGGTTCTTTGGCCAATTCACTGGCCGGTTCACGTCATACTATACCTGTAGCCATAGATTAACAATTGACCATGAAATGACGAAATTATCGGCTTATTGGGGGGTGAAGGGAAAATTTTAATTAGAAAATACGGTGATTAACTGGCCGGTTTATCATCTGCATGCGGCCGGTTTAGCCGAGACTCGGTGGCCGGATGCCTGGCCAGATTGCTTATGTTGGGTTGACCTAAATAGTGGGACTTGGTCGCCGACGACGGCCGACGCCTCACACTGACCAGGTTTGGCGCGGATTGCTGCGCTGCCAGCGACACCGCACTGGGAATAGGTTTGTTATTGGAGCATCGAGTCAGGTATCGTCGTATTCAGATAGTCCCGCAGCATGCGCCACCGATCACCCGGCGCTGGTATCGCTCAGTTGCCTCTTGGTCTTGGACTGCGCAACCTGTGCCAACCACCCTTTTGAGTGCAAGTCAGTTTAGTGGTTGCGCCAACGCATGCTGAAGACCAGTTGGCAATGCCGCACTTGGTTCCGCTACCCATTGCAGTGCCATTTCCCCGGTCTCGACGCCCTGCTCGGTGAGCAAGCCCACATCGAATCGGCGGAAGCTCAGCGGTTGTCGCAGTCCGAAACTAATGGTACTAAAACGGTTGGCATCAGACTTATCTTCAATGTCCAACAAAGAAACATAAGCATCGTCGCTGTCTTCAGCCGGTTTCAATCTTACCCTGAAGGTATTTCCGTAAAGCTCGATGCGTAAAGTCTGCCAAGTCCCGTTCATGGTGTTTGGAAAATACCCTTGCCCCATCGAGTAAGGCCCTTCTGCGTTATGGTACCCCCAATGAGTCCAGGCACTGACCTCAATGCGGGCCCGCAAGCAGCCGCCGTCGTTGTCTTTACAAAACTCGCTCAGGTAATCGCGAAAATCGATTAGAAAGCCATTACTGCCCTTGTTGATGACATCAAATTCAAAATAATGATGTCCAAGGGGTTCTCCCGAGGTGAGCTCCAGGAGGTGATACCACTCATCTTTTTCGGTCCAGGAGTGCTGACCCCCCTCTGGTCCGACAAAGGTGGCCAGGTTGTCGTCCGGGCGAACATACCACCCACTGGCGGGGCGGGTGGTCCATTCTTCAAGCCATTGGGCGCCGACTGCATCTCCATCAGCCGTCATCACAGCACTGTGAAGTTCAAGTTCGTAGTCACTCTCGAATACCAGAGGCTGGGTGCCGGGGTAAGCTAGGCCCGTCTCATTGGTGGCATTCATCTCGTCCGGCACCAGGTGCAAGGTTCTGTTTACCCAGATGGGCATGGCGTCTAAATCCTGTTGTTGAGGTGAGTTCATCTTGTTGATTTGAAGTGCAGCCTCTACTGAAGTGGGTTCCATGGGTTCGGTAAACTCTATAGAGACTGAGTGAATATTGTCGGAGTCCACCTCGACTTTGTGCACGCCGGGCTCGGCATCTGGATCGTGAACCGGCGAGGGTGTACGAACAATCTCAATGTCCTGGATATCGGACAGGGCTGCCTCCAGCGAGTCGACCTCCACCAGCGACAGGGAATCGGCCGGGTTATCTGACGCTTTGACCGAGTTGAGGTCCAACTCTCCCTTGACCAGCCGATTGGAACTCAGGTTAAAGCCAGCAAAATGCAAGCTATTGTTGGCGATGGTCCAACTGGATAACTCAAGATCCGGTTGCCCGCCCGATCCGGGTTCTATGATGTTTGTGGATTTCATGGTTTGCATATCGAGCATAGTTAGCTGGTCGGCCTGGCCGAGGTAAGGAACCTCGACGGAGGTACGATAAAACACATGGTTTCCTACAATTTGAATGGGCGTGCGCCCCATCCAGTCCCACCAACTGTTGTCTTCTTCGAGCTCTATTTCGAGAATGGGCGAACCTCTGTAAGGCAGTATCTGGTTCAATGTCAAAACATTGCGATAACCGGTAGTCAGTTTTCGACTGCTTTCAAACAGTCCATATACATTGCCGTTCCCGCTGATCATCACTTTGCGGGGTGTGGCAGACTTCCATGTCGTTTCACTGCGCAGTGACCCGAATAGGCGTGTATCCAAGGTAGATTGCTCGACCTGTTCGTTGCTCTCCGCCCGTGGCCGAACAATACGGATGCCATTTTCCGTTGTTCCGTCGTACTGGCCGAACAGTACCGACTGGTGGTCATCTACTGTAAAAAAGTTAACGCCCCACCCGGTATCACGCAGCAAGTTAATGCGGCGCTGCCCCCTCACCATGACCAGCGTTGTTTGACCAGTGGCTTCCTGATCAGCCTGCAAAACTACACTGCCATCCCCAAGGACATGAAAGAAATGTACGGTATCGGCCGAGGTTGTCAGAACATCGGGAACATTGCTGTCGACACCATCCAAACGGTAGATTCGCGGATCCCAATTATCCCGACTAACAGAAATAGATCCGCCATCTGAAGTGACACTGAACGGCGCGGCCAGAAAATACATGCGTCCCTGGTCATCAAATTGAAGCGGCTTTAGACCGATGTCTAGCATTCTCAGAAAATGCGAATCCATGCCTTGCACCAGAAGCCCCTGTGCAGCGCAGATGGCGTTGCTATCAGACAGCCTGACCCTCAACAAACTACAACTTAGCGTAGCGATAATCGACTCAAAATCCCTATCACCGTCGCTGATTAAAATCACAATAAAAGCCCAATCTGATTATTCATCACTTCACCCACCCACTCGACAAAGCCTCTGCCTGCTTAAGCACCAGCTCCACGGCATCGGCGGCCTGATCGGGCGGGTATTTGTAGCGCTGCAACGTTCGGCGTACCAGGATACAGTTTCGCTCTGACACTCTCTCGCACTTGCAGGGCAGCTGCCAGGACACCCACACGAAGCGACAATTGGGTAGCCAAATCAGTCGCTCCCTCAGTTGGCTGAAACAAGTCCACTTAATACGTTATTTTAGAAGCCTCTATATCATTCCCCAGGGCTCTGGCTTATCCGACCGGCGTTGCCCAAGTAGTGTGGCCGAACCAAGGGGCACTGGCGCTTTGTCAGAACTTTCCTGCCCACCCCCTTCCTGATAGTATTTCTCCCTGACCCCTGTCGTCGGTTCTAAGGATTGCGAAACCGAGAAGTGGCGGCGGGACGCAATGACCATGATAACAAGGACTTCCCATGACATTAGTTCGCTCCCTGTCGGCTACCATCGCACTGGGCATCGCTGGCTGTGCCTCGCTCCCCTCTCCAACTGAAACAAGCGGTGGCATACTGGCCTTCCCGATGCACCCGGACAACAACACGGGCCAACCCTACAGCTTCCATTACGGCTTCAAAGTGTTCGAACAGGAAACCGACCTGGAGGTTATGGAGATTGACGTCAGAATGTCCAGCGGTGACTTCGTTGATACTTACGGTCCATTACCAGCAGGCGACTACTACCTCGGCACCTTTCAGACCAAGGTAGATCGCCAGGACAACGTTCGTTACAACTTCAATGACAGTATTGTGCCCATCGACATTCCGTTTAACATCAAGGAAGACACGTTAACGGTACTCGATACTATGATGTGGGTGCAGATCCGGGCCAGTACCAGTGGCTGGACAACTAACCGGGATCTGATCGCCCTCTCACCAGCTGTCGAAGCAGAAGCACTGAAAGAATTGGAAGGTAAAAACGAAGGATTGGGCTGGGCCATCCAGGTTAAATAACCTCGACTGCCTACAGGCCACCAACACGCGTGGCGGCAATCTGGTTATTGCCAGAGTTGCCGTCACTTACGTTGGATCCTGTAAGCGACTTAACGGACCTACCCTAATAGTCGACCGAGTCGACGCCATCGCCGATTACTCCGGTAACATCACCTTTATAGCACAGACAATCGAGTGCATCGGGCCCCTGGGCTAATGCCTGTTACTTGGTGGTGCACAGGTCGGCAGGATTGGCTCAAGTGCATCCATGCACTTGCCCGCTGCGCGGCGCCTTCGGCGGCCCAAAACGCTCCTGGCGTTTTGTCGAACCTGCAGTGGTTCTCGTCCGACTCGGGCGCGCCAGACACAAAAAAAACCGCTTGTGGCGGGTTCTGGCTGATTCTACCCAGGTTTCCTGTTGAATGTGGCCGAGAGGATTGGCTCAAGTGCATCCATGCACTTGCCCGCTGCGCGGCGCCTTCGGCGGC
>NZ_JBBECH010000017.1:0-147582 GCF_040881935.1 Saccharospirillum sp.
AAGCAGACCAAGACCAACGACGAGTTCTTCAAATCCATGAAGGGCTGATCGACTGAGTCTAAAAAAGCCGGAGCCGAAATCGCCTCCGGCTTTTTTGTGCCTATTGCTTGCCGGACCGGCCGGCCGAACGGTGTATAATCACTCAAGTTTCGGAGTTCGGGTCATCTCAAAGGTATTGGCCCGCACCCGGTGCTAGTCTCCTGAGCGAACTCCGAAACTTGAGTGATAGCCTTTTTCAATCGATAGGATCCCCCATGCCTGAATTACCTGAGGTCGAAACCACCCGGCGCGGCATTGAACCGCACATTCTGAACCGACGCATCAGTCGGGTTACAGTGCGTGACGCCCGGCTGCGTTGGCCGGTGCCGCCGGAATTGCCGCAACAGGTTCAGGACCAGCGCGTCCTCGCTACTCATCGGCGCTCTAAATACCTGTTGATCGAGCTGGAGCGCGGCATGCTGATTGTGCATCTGGGTATGTCGGGCAGTGTGCGGGTGTTGCTCGATGACCCGACGCCCGGCAAGCACGATCACATCGACGTTGAGCTCGATAATGGTGTGCGCCTACGCTACAACGACCCGCGTCGTTTTGGCGCCTGGCTCTACACCGAGGCCCCGATCGCCGAGCATGAGCTGATAGCGCACCTTGGCCCCGAGCCACTCACCGATGAGTTCACGGCCGACTATTTATTCAAAAAAAGTCGCAAACGCACGACCCGGATCAAAACCTTTATCATGGATGCGCATATTGTGGTGGGCGTTGGGAACATTTACGCCAATGAGGCGCTGTTTCTCAGCGGCATCTACCCGCACAAGGCAACCGGTCGCATTACCCGTAAAGAGTGCGAATGCTTGGTCAGCAACATTAAGCAAGTGTTGGCGCTGGCGATCAGCCAGGGCGGCACAACGCTGCGCGACTTTGTCGGCGGGGATGGTAAGCCGGGCTATTTTACCCAGTCGCTCAACGTGTATGGGCGCACCGGATTACCCTGTCTGCGGTGCCAAACGCTGGTACGCGAACTGCGCATCAGCAACCGCGGCACTTTTTACTGCCCGCAGTGCCAGACCCGCTGAAGCGGATTCTCTAGTGCACTAGTCACCAGACCTTTTTCAGGAGAGAACGATGAAACTTGAGGACATTCGACGCGATTATCTGCAAGGCGGCCTGAACCGGGAAGATCTCGACGCCAACCCTCTGGCGCAGTTCGAGCACTGGATGAGCCAGACCGTGGATGCAGGTCTGAATTCGGACCCAACAGCCATGGTACTGGCCACCGTAGATGCCAGCGGCCAGCCAAGCCAGCGTGTCGTTCTGTTGAAGGGCCTCACCAAAGAAGGGTTTGTGTTCTACACCAATTACGACAGCCAAAAAGGCCGCGACCTGGCCACCAACCCCAAAGCCAGCCTGCATTTTCCCTGGCTGCCACTGGAACGTCAGGTGATCGTGTACGGAGAGGCTACAAAACTCAGCGAAGCGGAGTCGGAAGCCTATTTTCACTCCCGCCCCCGGGCCAGCCAAATCGGTGCCTGGACCAGCCATCAAAGCCAGGGCATTTCATCCCGCGACGCCCTGGATGAGGCTTATCAGGAAATGACGGATCGCTTTGGCCATGAAGAAATCCCGCGACCCGCTTTCTGGGGTGGCTACCGTGTCGTGCCCCAGCGCATCGAATTCTGGCAGGGCCGCAGCGGCCGGTTGCACGACCGCTTTATGTATCAGCGTGAGGGCAATGTATGGACAATCCAGCGGTTACAGCCCTGAAAAATCGAGCGCTACGCAGGCCTGGGTTGTTTTAGTAGGAGGCTAGTCCTCTGGGCGACGGGGAGGATCGGGGCCGGTGAATGACGCGCTTGGCTGTGGTTGGTGACGGTGGTTTGTTGTTCTATCGGTCGCCCAGGGGATTACCCCTCCTACGGAATACGGAATACGATGGTTACCTTGAGCCACTTGCCACCCTGGTAACACTTTCGTACAACCTGCCTTCCACCGGGTAACACTCTGTTCAACCAGTCCTCGTCGTGCGCCAGGGTATGAATCCGGTTAGGATCCCGTGACTAACCATCAACATAAAGAGCCCCTATGCTGACCTACGCCGCCTACCTGGAAGTCGATGACCTCATCGACCTGCAACACCCCAAATCTGACCCTGCAGAACACGACGAGATGCTGTTCATCATCATTCACCAGACCTACGAGCTCTGGTTTAAACAGGTACGTCATGAACTTGGGTTTTTGACGGAGTTGCTGGATGAGGATGCGCTGCCCCGGGCCAGCCATACGCTGAAGCGTATTCTGAAGATCTTCAAAACGCTGGTCTCTCAGATCGATATTCTGGAAACCATGACGCCGCTTGAGTTCGAAAGCTTTCGTAGCCGGCTCGATACCGCCAGCGGCTTCCAGAGTTATCAGTTCCGGGCGATTGAGTTTGCACTGGGGCACAAACGGCCACAGCCACTGACGTTTCAGCCGGAAGGCAGTGTCGGCCGGAAGATGCTGGAAACCGCCTACCATAACCGCTCGCTATGGCAGGTGTTTATGCAATTGTTGTCGCGCCGGGGTTATTCGATTCCGGACGCTGTGAACCAACCGGAACCCACCGCCGCTACAGAAGCCAACGCCCAGGCACAGGAAGCCTTGTTGACGATTTACCAGACCGATCACGAGCTGGCATCGCTGTGCGAACTGCTGGTCGATCTGGATGAAGGATTGCAGGAGTGGCGCTACCGGCACGTCAAAATGGTGCAGCGAACCATCGGCACCCGAATGGGCAGCGGTGGTTCAAGCGGTGCCGAGTATCTAATGAACACGCTTTTCAAACCGGTCTTCCCCGATCTCTGGGAAATTCGTGCCCGCATTGGAGCGCCCGCTTAACCAACGATGTCAGGGCAAGTTCCGATAAAGCTCGGTCAACAAGCCGTTCAGCGCCGCTGATCCGTCCGGGGTCATCAACCAGACAAATCCGGCTATGTTCAGACCCACCGTTATCCAGAAGACCCGCCGAAACGCCGCTTTTTGCGTTTTGTGCCGGAACCTGTGCTGGGCAATCCGGGCGCCCGGCCAGCCTCCAAACAAGGCCAGCAGATGCAGGCTGTTTTCGGCGATGCGCCAGCGACCATTTTGAGCGGCATCTTTGTCCAGTGCGTAGGCGGCGTAACACAGCAGGCTCATGACCAGGTAGAACGTCACCAATGTCCGGGGAATCTGTTCGTTCAGATAAGTCCCGGCGACAAAAATCAGGAATGCGGTCGCCAGATGAACAGTAAGTGGCGTTTTACGACGAAGAGGTGGTGTGTCGGTAGCAGGCATAGCGATCTCTGTTGGGTTAATCAGGCTGGACATTATGCCCATTTTCAACGCGGGCGCCCAAAATAACCGCCAGCGCGCCTACTGATCAACCACTCGCTCGAAGCCGCCATAAATCAACCGTTTGCCATCAAATGGCATCGGGTTCACATCGGGACCAAGGCGAGGGTCGGCCATCACCTTGGCCATTCTAACATTTCGAACCGACTTGGAAGGCCAAACAATCCAGGAAAACACCACGGTCTCATCCGGCTTGCACTGCACCGCCATCGGAAAGGATGTAACGTCGCCATCTGGTACATCATCGCCCCAGCACTCGATGACATTAAGGGCACCATGCTCCTTGAACACCTCCGCCGCCTCGGTGGCGTGTTTAATATACCGCTCTTTATTAGCCGTGGGCACGGCCGCTACGAATCCATCGATATAACTCATGATGCTTCTCCTCTCAGTCTTTGGGTGGTAACTCACGTACCGGCCGTACTTCAATGCTACCAAGTTTCGCTGGCGGAATGCGGCTGGCCAGTTGCAGGGCTTCGTTCAGATCGACCGCATCCAGCAGATAAAAACCTGCGAGCTGCTCCTTGGTTTCCGCAAAGGGGCCATCCGACATCAGTACCTCGCCATCCCGCACCCGCACCGTCGTAGCGGTTTCAACCGGGTGCAGCGCCTGCCCGGCCAGAAACTTACCCTGGCTGCTGAGCCGTTCCACGCAACCGATGCATTCCTGATTCAGGTCATGCCATTCCTGTTCGGTCATGGCGTTGATGGTACTTTCCGGGTAATACACCAAAGCGACGTATTTCATCTGAGGCTCCTTGAGCGAGGTTTTTATTCGGGTTTATTAGTACAGTTGATCATCCAGCCAATACCGAACCGGTCGGTCACCATGCCAAAACGATAAGCCCAGAAGGTTTGATCGAACGGCATAATCACATTGCCACCCTCGGCCAGGCCTGCAAAGATGTCGCCCGCCCGCGTTGGATCCAGATAATCCAGCTGCACCATGGCGCCTTGCGGGCGGCTGTAGTCGCCTTCGGGCATATCAGCGCCCATCAACCGGCGGCCACCAAGGTTTACCGAACCATGCAAAATCTTGTCGCTCCAGCTGGCCGGAAACGGACTTTTATCCGGGCTTTCGCCGTGAGTAAAAAAGGGTTCCAGGTCACCGCCAAGCACCTCAGCGTAAAAGGTCAGGGCCTCACGGCAATTGCCCTGGAACGACAGGTGAATGTTAAGCCCGCTGGGCAGCCGGGCCATTTTCTCCGTTAGCTTCAAGTGGGTATCAAGCCCTGCCCCGGGTTCGAAATCGGCCATTTCATAAACACGACGCAATTCCAGGCAAAGCCCGTTATCGGCATCTTCAGGCGGCCATTGTCTGGCCCATTCAATGGCTTCTTCTTTCGAGCGAACGTTCAGCATGGTATAGCCCGCGATCAGTTCTTTGCTTTCTGCAAAGGGGCCATCGGTGACCATCGCCTCATCGTCTTTAAATTCGACACGACACCCTTCCCGACTCGGTGTCAGCCCTTGCCCGGTTTCAAGCACACCAGCCTGTTGCAACCGTTCGTTATATTCACCCATGGCCTGCAACAACGACTGGGATGGCATAACACCGTTTTCAGTGTCGGCATCGGCTTTGCGAATTAGCATGTATTTCATGGTGGCAGCTCCCTTTGTGGTTAGTTCATTTCCAAGTCGTGCAAGCAAAGAACAAATCGACAGGGTCGCCAATTATTTTCGTCAATTCAGGATTCTGGTTAGCCACAGACCAAGTGCAGGCTGCCGGGTACGTCTGTCCGGGGTAGTCCGCAGCATGGATGCTGCGGTCTAGGCTCCATGGATGGATCTACGCCGACCCCGGATAGGCGTACCCGGTGGCGTGCACGATCCAATGACAACCAACCCAAACTCCGAACCGCTTTTACTCGGGGCGGATAAGCTGACTCAGGCGCCGGTTCAAAAAACGCTGCTCGGGACCCTGCTGTGTTAACGCCAATGCGCGTTGATAGGCATCGATTGCCTCTTTGTGATTACCCAGGCGCCGATGCAGATCCGCACGGGCAGCGTGATAGAGGTAATAGGCCTGAATAGCTTTCTGGCTTTCCAATTGATCGAGCAATGCCAGGCCGGTTGCCGGACCATCGAGCATCGCCACTGCGACAGCCCGGTTCAGGGCGATAACCGGTGACGGAATCTGTTGGTAGAGCGCCTCGTATAACGCGACGATCCGGTGCCAGTCGGTGTGGTCGGCATCGCCCGACTCGGCATGGGCTGCGGCGATGGCGGCTTGCAATGTATAGGGGCCAGCCGGTGAGGCCGCTGCAGCCCGGTTTAACCATTGGCGACCGATGGCAATCTGGTCGGCATCCCAGAGTGAACGGTCCTGGTCTTCCAGGGTGATCAGATCACCATTGTCGTCCTGCCGCGCGGCTTTCCGTGCGTCGTGGAACACCATTAGCGCGAGCAGGCCGCAGACTTCTGCGTCGGGTAACAACTCTGCCAGTTGGCGGGCCAGGCGAATGGCTTCTTCGGCGAGATCGACCTTAACCACCTGCTCACCATCGCTGCCGGAATACCCTTCGTTGAACATCAGATAGACCACTTTCAACACGCTGCTGAGTCGCTCGGGCAGTGCTTTGCGTTCCGGCACTTCATAAGGAATGCCCGCCGTGCGGATCTTGTTTTTAGCGCGAACGATGCGCTGCGCCACGGTCGTGGGTTTTTGCAGCAGGGCACTGGCAACCTGCTCGGTGGTCAGGCTGCACATTTCCCTGAGCGTCAGCGCCAGTTGCGCATCCGGGGTCAGGCTTGGGTGGCAACAGGTGAAGATCAGCCGCAGCATATCGTCGCTGATCGCATCGTTGTCGGTTTCCGGGTCGAAAGCTTCTTCAGTGTCAGCCAATTGCTGGTATTTTCGGGCGGTCTGGCGCTTTCGAATCTGGTCTATGCCACGGCGCTGACCGGTTCGAATCAGCCAGGCGGTAGGGTTGTCCGGCAGGCCCTCCTTCGGCCATTGATGCAGTGCGGCGAAAAAGGCTTCCTGCATTGCTTCCTCGGCCAGCTCGAAATCACCGAGCAAACGAATCAGGGTGGCCTGAACCCGGCGGGATTCAGCTTGATACAGATCGTCGAGCTGTTGTTGTAGCGTCATGGGTATTATCGGTTCCCTGGCCCGGTGTCGTGTCAATCTGGAGTTTGTTGGTACGGCGTTTTTTCTTCAACACTTTGGGTATACTCCAAAGTCCGACTTAAATTCAAGGATTGTTGAGATGAAAGGATCTGTTGTGTCGCGCTGGTCCGGTGCGGCGTTGTTGTGGTTGCTGGCGCTGGCGTTTTCCCAGCCTGCACTGGCGGAGTTTTACGTCTCGACGGTGTTTGAATCCCAATATGAGGGTGCGCCGGCGCTAACGCTTAGGTTCACCGATGCACTGGATCCGCAGTCGGAACTGGAGGCTTATGTCAGTGTGCAGCCAGCACCGGCCGACGGCAGTTACTGGATCAGCAATGACGGCGGCGTCAGTTGGACGCTGCCTTTTGTTGAACCCAGCACCAGCTATCAGATTCGCATCACCGGCACGCCCCGTTCGCTCAGCGACGAACGCCTGACCACCGAACCGGTGATCGCCGATGCGGCCGTCAACGGCCGGTCAGACCAGTGGCGGATCACCACCCGGCCCATGGTCGCCTCGGCCAGCTTTGCCAGCCAGGGCGAGTTTCTGGTCGGGGATATTCAAAATGGGTTGCCGGTTACGGTAGTGAACCAGAGCGAAGTCGAACTGGATGTGTTCCGCGTTCGCGACGACCGCCTTGAAGCCTTTCTGGCCTATACGTTTTATTCCGGTCGCACCTATTACTCGACGCTCAATGAACTCAATGCCTACGCCGACCTGGAACATACCGCCCGCTACCCTGTGGACCCGCGTCGCAACACCCGCACCAGCGTTAACCTGAACCTGGACCCGGTGCTCAATGACCATGACAGCGGTTTTTTTGTGGCGGTGTTGCGCCAGCCCGGAGACTACGATTACCAGTTTGATACCCGCTTTTTTACCCTGTCGGACATCGGTCTCCATGCCCGCCTCTATGGCAGTGAAATTCTGGTGCAACTGAACGCCATAGGCAGCGGAGAGCCGTTGGAAGACGTGGAACTCACCTATTACTGGCACGAGCAAAACCGATCCGGCTACACCCAAGTGGCCCGCACCGATGAACAGGGCCAGCACCGGCTGAAAACCAATGACCGGCCCCGGCTCATTGTCGCCCGCCAGGGCAACCAGACCAGCTATGTTCGCCTCGACCGGGCGGCGCTGGATCTATCAGCCTACAGCAACGTCACCAAACGCCACCGCGACCAGCAAAGCTTTCTCTACGGCCCGCGAGATCTTTACCGGCCCGGTGAAGAGGTGCACATCAATATGCTGCGCCGCGACTACGACGGCCAGCCCATCGCCAACCCGTCACTCGAAGCGCATCTCTACGACGCCCGCGGCCGCAAAATGGAAGAGACGGTTTGGCGCGCAGGCCCCTCTGGTCTTTACCAGCACAGCCTGACCCTGCCGGACGATGCCGCCACCGGTACCTGGCAATGGATCGTAGAGCCTGACCGGGCGGTACAGCGCGAAATATACAGCTTTCAGGTCGAGACCTTCCTTCCTGAACGAATGACATTGTCGTTCTTCCCGGGCAGCACCAACCGCATGCCGCGCCTGACGGAACTACCGGCAGGCATTCCCGTTCAGGGCGACTATCTCTACGGCGCTCCGGCCGCGGGCAATGAAGTAGACGCCCTGGCTACGGTGCGACCGACCACCCGGGTGTTTGAAAACTGGCCCGACCTCACCGTTGGCGATGCCCGCCAGGCGCTGGACAACGATACCCTGAGCCTGACGGCTACAACCCTGGACGACACCGGTGCCGGTCTACTGACCCTGCCCGATGCCTGGAGCAACGTCGATGTACCTCTGGCCTTTAATATCGCCGGTAGCCTCTACGAAACCGGCGGCCGACCAGTTACCCGCAACCAGCAACTGGTGCTGATGCCGCCGTTCGAGACCCTGGTCGGTATCGAACCGCTGTTTCAGGGCCGCCCCGCAGCCAACGCCGATGTCGGCTTTAAAGTCTTTGCGCTGGCAAAAGACGGCGAGGCCATCGATGGTGAAGTGAAAGTCCAGCTGTTCCGGGACCATCGCGAATATTACTGGTGGTTCGACGACGATAGCGGCTGGAGCTGGCAGTATGACGCCAATCGTTATGTCACCGAATCGCGTACCATAACCGTGACCGAAGACGGCGCCGAGATACAGATGCCGGTGCAGTGGGGCGACTATGAACTGCACGTCACCCATGCCGATGGCGCCCGGTCGGTGCATTATTTCCGCACCCAGTACAGTGGCTACAGCGACGCCGCCTCCTCCGTGGTAAGACCCGATCAGATTCCACTGACACTGGATCAGGATGCTTATCAGCCGGGCGAAATGGCCACCCTACGCCTGGTTGCCCCGGCTAAAGGCCGCGCCCTGATCAACGTGGAAAGCCAGGCTGGCGTGCTGTACTCGACTCATCAGGACATCGACGCCGGTGAATCGGAAATCACACTGCCCACCGACACCCACTGGAACCGGCATGACCTGTATGTTTCGGTGATGATTTTGACCCCGGCCGACCAGGTGACAGAAGTCGCCCCGAAGCGCACCCTGGGGCTGGTTCACCTGCCCATGCAGCGGCCGGATCGTGAATTTGAGGTAACGGTCGGCGCACCGGACCGAATTGAGCCCAACCGGCCGATTACCGCTCAGTTAAGCGTTGAAAATGCCGAAGACTTTGCCGACCAGCGGCTCTACGCCACCGTCGCCCTGGTCGATATGGGCGTGCTCAACATCACCCGTTACCAGCGACCACAACCCGAGCAGTTTTTCTTCTCGCCACGACGATTCGAAGCCCAGTATCAGGATGTGTACCACCGCATCATCAATAATTTAGGGCTCGACATGGTGCGCCAGCGCTTCGGCGGTGGCTTTGCCGAGAGTGACGATGCCCTGTCGCGCGGCGGCGAAGAGCCGAAAAGCGATGTGCGCATCCTGTCTTACCTGTCGGAACCCGTCGAATTCGTCGACGGCAAAGCCGAGGTCAGTTTCGACCTACCCGACTTCAATGGCCGGCTGAAATGGATGGTCGTCGCCTGGGGCAACCGCAGTTTTGGTAGCACCGAGACCGAGACACAGGTCGCCGACCGACTGGTGGTTGAAGCAGCATTGCCACGCTTTATGGCCTTTGGCGACCAGAGCACACTCGCGCTCGATGTTCACAATCTTTCCGGTACTGACCAGACATTGACGCTGGACGTGGCCATCGGCGGTGCCATAAGTGCCACAGAACCCGGTAACAGCCTGACGCTGAAAGACGGTGAAAAAACCACGCTGCGCATTCCGCTGGCTGCCGGATACGAGACCGGCACCGGCGACATTGCGGTACGCCTGAGCAATGGCGACGACCTAGACATTAACCGCAACTGGTCGCTCGGCGTACGCAGCGCCCACCCCTGGCAGACCCGTTACGAGCGTACCCGCATCGAACCCAACACTCTGTGGCAGCCAGAACCGCGCACGGATGACCTGATCGCCTCGACCGTTCAGGCCCAGTTGACGCTGTCGAACCGGCCCGCCATCGACTTCGCCGAACACTTGCGCTCGCTGCTTCATTATCCCTATGGCTGTCTGGAACAAACCATCAGCTCGACCTACCCCTGGCTGCTGATCGACCCGCAACTAGCGCAAGACCTGGGGCTGGTGCAGGCCCTGGAAAGCCGGTTCGATGAGCCCTATACCGAAGCCTTCCGTCGTACCCAAATTGAAACCGGCCTGGCCCGTGTTCTGGCCAAGCAGAAGGAGTCCGGGTTCTTTGGCTATTGGGATTCGGGGTCTGTGGAGTCGCACTGGGGCACCGTTTATGCGGCCGATCTGCTGGTCGATGCGCGCCAGCAAGGCATACCGGTCGACAATAACCGGCTGGACCGGGCGTTGATCGTTCTGCAAGGTCAGTTACGCGGCTCGCTAGGGGTTGTCGGCTGGAGTGACGACCCGGCTTACCAGCAATTTGCCGTGCGTGCCTATGCCGCCCTGGTGCTGTCAAAAGCGGGCATCGGCTCGCTGAGCGACCTGCGCCGTCTCCATGACCAGGCATTGGAGCGCGACTATGACCAGTCCGGCTTGGGCTGGATGCAACTGGCCGTCGCCCTGCAAGCCGAGGGGGATACCCAACGCGCGGCCGTCGCCGCCGAGAAAGGCATTACCGTTGAACGCGGCCGTCATCGCTATTACAGCGACTACGGCAGCCCGCTGCGCGACGCCGCCCTGTCGCTCGCGCTCGCCCTTGAGCACGACTTCGACGCCGGTGATTTGTGGCAACGGGTACCCGACCTGCTGCGAGAAAAGCAGTGGTTCAGCACCCAGGAACGCATTGCCCTGGCCGGGCTGGCCCTGCAATTCTCGGCCAGCCCGGAACCCTGGCAGGCCACCCTGAAGCTCGATGCACTGGATCAGCATCTCGACCGGAAAGGCGCCTTCAATACCCTGATTGATGGCGAACAGTTAGCCAGCCTGCGCGGCATTGAAGCCGGTAACGAAGCGATTTTCGCCAGTCTGGTCTACAGCGGTGCGCCGCTCGAAGCGCCCGAGCCCTATGCGCAGACATTGCGAATAGAGCGCGACACCTTCGGTATTCAGGGTGAACCGCTCGACATTACCGAGCCGCTGACCACCGGCGATCTGGTGATCGTACGGCTGTCGGTCACCAGCGAGGCCCGGGTACCGGAGGCCTTACTGGTTGACCTGCTGCCAGCAGGGCTGGAGATTGAAAACCAGAACCTGGCCAATGCCAGCGTCAATCTCGACGACGTTCGCATCGAGGGTGATTCCGTCGGTGAGTATTTCCGCAACCGCATTGCCTACGAAGAGGTCCGCGATGACCGTTATGTCGCCGCGCTCGACGTGAACGAATGGCAGGGCCAGGTGCTGTATTACCTGGCGCGCGCGGTTACGCCGGGTGACTACGCCATTCCCGGTGCCTATGTGGAAGACATGTACCGGCCGGATATCCAGAGCCTGGGTCGCTCACCCGGACGCCTGGTAGTTCTGCCACGCTGATGAACTGGCTGGCCCGGCTCCGGCAGCGCCGATGGCTCGTCGTACTGGCGAGCCCTGTCGTGCTGCTGGGGCTGCTCTTTGGGTTGCTGGTGGTGATTGATCGCCTGGCCCCGGTGGATCTGACAACCCGGCCCGGCAGTCAGGTCGTCACCACCGCCGATGACCAACTACTGCGAGCCTTTGCCGATGCCCAGGGCGTCTGGCGTTACCCGATCACACTGGCGGAGGTGTCGCCCTACTATCTGGAAGCCCTGATGGGCTACGAGGACCGGTTCTTCTACCGTCACCCTGGCGTTAACCCGTTTGCGCTGATCCGCGCTGCCGGTCAGGCGGTTTGGTATGGCGAGGTGGTCTCCGGCGGTTCAACGCTGACCATGCAGGTCGCCCGACTACGCTACGCGGAACCCAGAACGCTAACCGGCAAGCTGAAAGAGATGATCCGCGCCCTGCAGCTCGACTGGCATTACAGCAAGGCCGAAATTCTTACCTATTACCTGAATCACGCGCCGTTCGGCGGCACCCTGGAAGGCGTCCAGGCGGCATCGCTGTCGTATCTCGGGTATCCCGCCCGGGATCTGACCCGGGCTCAGGCGGCTTTGCTTGCGGTATTGCCCCAGGCACCCAGCCGATACCGGCCAGACCGCCACCCGGAGCGCGCCGAAGCGGCCCGCAACAAACTGATGCAACGCCTGGCAGACCAGGGAGTCTGGTCAGCCGAGATGGTGGCCGATGCCCGGGAAGAGCGCGTTATCGCTGTGCCGATTCAGCGTTACCAGACCGCCCCCTTGCTGGCGCGCCGTCTGGTCGACGCCGCCGCAGCGGACGCCACGCCGGAACGAACCCATCGCACCGCCCTGAACCTCGACTGGCAACGCCAGGTCGAAGCGCTGGTGCCGGCTTATGTTCAAGCTATTGATCGTCAGGTTTCGGCGGCCGTAATGATCATGGACAACCGCACCGGCCTGGTTCGCACCTACGTAGGTTCGGCTGATTTCAACGATCCGGAGCGGGCCGCCCATGTCGATATGATCACCGCGATTCGCTCTCCCGGTTCGACGCTGAAGCCCTTTATTTACGGCCAGGCGCTGGACCTGGGGCTGGTGCACAGCGCCAGCTTATTGCTCGATGTGCCATTGCGGTTTGGCGATTACCGGCCGGTGAACTTTACCGGCGGTTTCAGCGGCCCGGTCAGCCTGGCCAGTGCCCTGCAACAGAGCCTGAACCTGCCGGCGGTGCAGGTGCTGGAGCAGATTGGCCCGGCGCGTTTTTACCTGGCCCTGCAACAGGCCGGTGGCGAACTCCAGCTGCCTGCCAACACACGCCCGAGTCTGGCGGTAGCGCTGGGGGGCGTAGGCACTTCTCTGGAAAGTCTGGTGCGGTTGTATTCGGCCCTTGGGCGCGATGGCCAGACCATCAAACCGCGCCTGACACCCGATGAACCCCGTATTCAAAGCCCACTGATGTCAGCCGGTGCTGCCTGGATCATCCGCCGCACTCTGTTGGATGCCGACAACGCCTTGCCCGGGCTGGCGGTTAAAACAGGCACCAGCTATGGCAATCGTGACAGCTGGGCGCTGGCAGTCAGCCAGCATCACACGATGGGGGTCTGGGTGGGGCAGCCGGACGGCTCGGCACTGCCCAGTCACTTCGGCCGTCAGACCGCCGTGCCGTTACTGGTGCAAATCGCCGCCATGGGGGGCGACAACCCGGCGCTGCCCGCCCAACCCAACAGTGTGACCCGCGAAACAATCTGCTGGCCCAGCGGTCGACCTGAAACCGGGGCCTTGTGTGATGAGCCCCGAGAAGCCTGGGTGTTGGACGGCACCTTTCCCGCCACCTGGATGCAGAGCCGCGATGCCAGTCTGAGCTTCAATCGGCCGATCACACCCCTGAACCTCAACCCTGAATCGGGTCTGCAAGTGCCACTCGGCTGCGACTTGCCTGCCACCCGGACTCAGATCGCCCTCTGGCCCGCGCCAGTGCAAGGCTGGCTAAAGGCCGACTGGCGCAGCCGCGAACGACTGCCCGGTATCGACCCACGCTGCCCGCCCCAACTGGTCCCGGCCGCCCGGCAACCCCTGGCTTTAAAAGGCGCTTCAGACGGCACCCGCCTGCTGGTCGACCCGGGCCAGGCCATCGCACTCGAACTCTGGGCCGAGGGCGGCCAACCTCCGTTTCACTGGTACTTGAACGGCGAACAACTAACAACTCAGGAACCCGAGTTGGACCTGGCCCTTGAACCGCTGCACCGCTATCAGATCGTTCTGGTTGACCAAAGCGGCCAGAGCGACCGGATTCAGATACAGGTGCGGGTGCGGGTGCGGTAATAGTGGTGCTACACAATCCAGTTCTCTCTCTACCCTTGGGGGGAGAGAGCTAGAGATAGGGGGACGGCGTAGCCGTGACGGCTGTGGTTTTCGATTGAAGCATAGAGCTCATAGGCTAGCCTACAACCACTTTCTTATCCGAGCGCCGGGCAATGTGCCCAACAGCCCGGGCATCCGGTAACTGGCTCAGGAGGCTATCGGCCTGATTCGGAGGCAGGGCGACCAGCAGCCCACCTGAGGTTTGGGGGTCAATTAGCAGGGCGATATCAGTCTCGCTGACGGATTCCAGGCCGCTGCATTCCAGGGTGTAGGGCAGTAACTGGGGGTGCAGACTGGAGCGATAGCCGCGCTCAAGCAAGTCCCGGGCGCCGGTCAAGGCGGGGATGGCGTTGAGGGTGAGGTAGGCTGATAGATCCTCAGTGCCGACCATCTCCAGCAGGTGGCCGAGCAGGCCGAAGCCGGTCACGTCGGTGACGGCGTGGGGATTCAGGTTGCGCAGTGCCTCCCAGGCTGTTTTCTGGCTGATCAGCATGCTGTTCCAGGCGGCGGTAATGGCCTCGGCCGGTGCCCGGGCCTCGGCATCGGCGGCCCAGATCACACCGGTTCCGAGTGCCTTGGTGAGGATCAGCACATCACCGGGTTGGGCACCGGCTTTGCGCCAGGCCCGAGCCGGGTCGACTTCGCCATTGGCGACCACGGCGACGTGGGTTTCCGCACCTTCGGTGCTGTGACCACCGGCGAGCGCTACTTGCTGGTCGCTCAGGGCTCGGTGGATGCCCTGCATCAGCCGCCGGAAATCTGCCTTGTGCAGGCGCGGGTGGGCGTGCGCCAGATTGATCCAGACCTGGGCCGAGACCGGCTGCGCACCCATGGCATAGAGGTCACTCAGGGCGTGATTGACGCAGACCTGGCCGAAGCGATACAGGTCGTCACTGAAGCTGCGAAAACCATCGAGACTCTGTACCTGAGCCAGGCCCGGTGTGGGTTGCCAGAGGCTGGCGTCTTCGGCGGTGTCGAGTGCCGGGGTCAGGCCCGGCCGGTCGCTGCGGGGCAGGGTGCTGAGCGTATCATGCAGTATGGCCGGGCCGAGCTTGCTGCCACAGCCGGCGCAGTGCATATCGGCGGCCTCGCCGGGCATGGCCGCCATCATGACCGGGGCACCGAGGGTCTGGAACTTGTCCATGAAGGCTCGGTCGATGCGGTCTTTCCAGCGCCAGACCCACTGGCCACTGGCGACAAAGAGGCCCCGGTGACCCACGGCCCGTCGATCACCCAGTGACAAAAGCGACAAAAACCGCCGTTGCAGCCGAACCGGCTTCATAGGCTGACTGGCAAAGGCACGCCTGAGGTTTTCGTACAGAAACGGTGCCTGCCTGACGGCGTAAACACCGGCTTTAGGGCGTGGGTCGAACACCATGCTGGCAACGTCACCGGCGGCGAAAACATCCGGTTGAGAGGTGCTTTGCAAAAACCGGTTCACCGCGATAAACCCGCCCGGAGTGATGTCCAGCCCGCTCCTGGCCAGAAAGTCCGGCCCGGCAGCCCCGGTGCACCAGACGGTCTGGTCGAGCGACAGGGCGTTGCCGTTGACCGCTACCAGCCCGTCTTTTTTGACAGCGCTGACCAGGAAATTGGAATGACAATGCACGCTATGGCGTTGCAACGCCTGTTCTGCGGCCCGGATAGAACGCCAGGGGTAACCGCTGAGAATGGTGTCGCCGGGGTAAATCAGGTGCAGTTGAATGTCACTGTCCGGCCCGAGCCGGTGTGCCATAGCCAACACCAGTTCCACACCGCCAGCACCGGCACCGACCACGCCCCAGTGCTGGGTGTCGTCAGTGCGTTGCGGGTCACAGGTGTCTGACAAGTGCTGCCATTTGGCGTAAAACCGACTCACCGGCTTGACCCCAACCGCAAAGCTGCGCGCGCCGGGCAGACTCAGGTCGGGGGTGGACCCGGTGTCAAAGCAAACCTTATCGTAGGATAGCTCTGGCTGGTCTTGCACGAAGAGCGTTTTGGCCGCGGCATTCAGCCCGGTGACCCGGCCCTGAATAAACCGAATACCGGCCCAGCGGCACAGGCGGTTCAAATCGATGTGTACTTCATCAACCTGATAATGCCCGGCGACCAGGCCCGGCAGCATGCCGGAATAGGGCGTCAGGGTCGATTCCGAGACCAGGGTGACCCGCACCCCGGGAATGGGCTTCATCGCCAGTTGGCGAATCAGCAATGCATGCGCATGACCACCGCCGACCAGAACCAGGTCGCGGTCAAACATACTGGTGCTGGCCCAGCCAGTCGAGCACGGCAGCCCGGTCACCACGAAACAGGGGCTGGGCATCGCGGCTGTTCAATTGATAGCGGTACATCGGGTCGTAATAATCCGTCAACAGGGTTTCTATGATGCGGTGAAAACCGCCCGGGTCGTCGTTGCCAGCCAACGCTTCAACAGCCTCCGGCACGGCCTGTTGCAACTGGTCGTGACGAAGGCCACCCAGACGTCTGCGGATGCGCTGCAAATTCTGGCTCACATAGTCGCCGAGCAAAGGCCAGGGACTCTCCGGATGCTGCTGTCGAAAATGCGCCAGCGCATGGTTCACGTAGTCATCCAGTAACCGTTCGACCCGCTCCTGCATTGGCGCCTCCAGCACGATAACGGACGCCGACTGCATCCGTTCATGCAGCTCGGGCACGACATGAATGCGACCAATCAAATGCGCCTCGTCTTCGACCAGAACCGGTGTGTCACCATGAATATCGAGGCGCGCCCAGTCGAGCGAGATCCGATTCTCCCAGTCAATCTGCGCCGGTTGCGGTGTAAAGGTGGCACCAAAGGCACTGCCCCGGTGGTTGGCCCGGCCCTCAAGGTCCAGACTGACGGGCCAGGCCTGTATCACCTCGGTCTTGCCACTGCCAGTCGGCCCTGCCAGCACCTGCAACTTGCAAGTCGCTAGGCGCTGATCGAACGCATCAATCAAAACCCGGCGCAGGGCCTTATAGCCACCACGCACTAGCGGGTAATGAATACCCGCTTCACGCATCCAGGCCTGAGTCGTATTGGAGCGCAACCCGCCCCGAAAACAGTAGAGATATCCATTGGGGTTCTGCCGGGCAAAACGAGACCAAGCCTCCATACGCGCGTCACGGATAGCCGGGGTGGCCAATTCCAGTCCAAGTTCAATCGCCGCCTCCTGACCCGCTTCCTTGTACCTGGTACCTATGGCTGCCCGCTGGCCATCATCCAGAATGGACACATTAACCGCGCCAGGAATAGCGCCCTGTTCAAATTCAACGGGCGCACGAACGTCCATCAATGGGGTCTGGTCAAGCAACAGATCAAGGCTGGCGTCAATATCGTCGCGGTGGGGGTGGTCGCGCACGGCGGACCTCATGGCAAAAATGGCACGGGCGATTATGCGGTTCGGTATCGCCTCAGGCAACCTGTGGTTCTGTGGCTCGGTTGACTTTCGTAGCTTGGTCTTCTTTTGTGGCACGAGCCCGTGCAGGCCACCGGGTGTAACCGTCAACCACCGGGTGGGCCATCCCCATCGTTGTTTTATTTATAAATCAAGGCTTTAGCCTGATTACACTGGCCTTGAAATGGGCGCGGCTTTGGCTAATGATGCGTGCTTCCCGTTACGCTTCACCGAGTCATCGTCTTATGATCAGCATCGAACATCGTATTGCCCAGGAACTTCAGGTCGCCGACGCCCAGGTTAAAGCGGCCGTGGCCCTTTTGGATGAAGGCGCTACCGTGCCTTTTATCAGCCGGTACCGTAAAGAAGTCACCGGTGGGTTGGACGACACCCAACTGCGTAATCTTGAAGAGCGGTTGCGCTACCTGCGCGAGCTGGAAGACCGGCGTGCTGCGATTCTGTCGAGCATTGAAGAGCAGGGCAAGCTGACCGATAGCCTAAGCCGCGACATCAAAGCCGCCGCGACCAAGACCGAACTTGAAGACCTGTACTTGCCCTACAAACAGAAGCGCCGCACCAAGGGCCAGATCGCTATCGAAGCCGGGCTGGAGCCGTTGGCCAATGCCCTGTTCCATGACCCGACGCTCGACCCGGTGGGTGAAGCCGAATCTTATCTGAACGCAGACGCTGGGTTTGCCGACACTAAGGCCGTACTCGATGGCGCGCGCTACATTTTGATGGAGCACTTCGCCGAAGACGCCAGCCTGATCGGCAAGTTGCGCGAATACCTGTGGCACCACGGTGAGATGCAGGCGCGTGTGATCGACGGCAAACAAAACGAAGCCGCCAAGTTTCAGGATTACTTCGAGCATAACGAAGCCATCAAAAAGGCACCCAGCCACCGCGCACTGGCCATGTTCCGGGGTCGCAACGAAGGTTTCTTGCAGCTGTCGCTGGTATTGCCTGGCGAAGAACCGCGTGGTGCCAGTCAAGGTGAAGTCATCGTCGCCGAGCACTTCGACATCAAAAACAACGGCCGTGCCGCCGACGCCTGGCTTGGCGAGGTGGTGCGCTGGACCTGGCGGGTAAAACTGCTGACCCACATCGAAACCGACCTGTTTAACCGGGTGCGCGAGTCGGCGGAAAAAGCCGCCATCGATGTGTTTGCCAAGAACCTGAAAGACCTGCTGCTCGCAGCACCGGCTGGCCCCAAGGCCACCATCGGGTTAGACCCGGGCCTGCGCACCGGCGTTAAAGTCGCGGTGGTTGATGCCACCGGCAAGGTGCTCGATCATGGCGCCATGTTCCCGACACCGCCGCAGAATAAAATACGTGAATCGGAGCAGATGCTGGTGTCGTTGTGCAAAAAACATAACGTCGAGCTGATCGCCATTGGTAATGGCACCGCCAGCCGGGAGACCGAACGCTTTGTCAAAGCCGTACTCAAATCCCACCCTGAACTCAACGCCCAGGCGCTGTTGGTCAACGAATCCGGTGCGTCCATTTATTCAGCCTCCGAGTTTGCAGCACGCGAGTTTCCGGATCTGGACGTGACCATTCGCGGTGCCATTTCCATTGCCCGTCGTCTGCAGGACCCACTGGCGGAACTGGTGAAAATCGAACCCAAGTCGATCGGTGTCGGCCAGTACCAGCACGATGTCTCGCAACTGGCGCTCGCGCGTCAGCTCGATGCCGTGGTGGAAGACTGTGTGAACGGTGTCGGTGTCGACCTCAATACGGCGTCAGCACCCTTGCTGAGCCGGGTATCGGGGCTGAACAGTACTATCGCCAATAACATCGTCGCGCATCGGGACGCTGCGGGTGCCTTTAAGAATCGCAAGCAGTTGAAAGACGTTAGTCGTCTGGGCCCGAAGGCCTTTGAACAGGCGGCTGGCTTCCTGAAAGTCATGAACGGCGATAACCCGCTCGACGGCTCGGCCGTGCATCCGGAATCCTATTCGGTAGTCGAGCGCATTGTTGCCGATACCGGCCGGGCGGTATCGGCCCTGATCGGTGACAGCCGGTTCATCCGCTCGATCAAAGCCGAGCAATATGTGGATGGCATCTTTGGCTTGCCCACAGTGACCGACATTCTTCAAGAGCTTGAAAAACCAGGTCGAGACCCACGCCCTGAATTCAAGACCGCCGAATTCCAGGACGGCGTCGAAACCATTAAAGACCTGCGCCAGAACATGGTGCTGGAAGGCGTAGTCACCAACGTGACGCACTTCGGTGCCTTCGTTGACGTTGGCGTGCATCAGGATGGCCTGGTCCACATCTCGGCGATGAGCCATCAGTTTATCGATGACCCGTCCAAGCTGGTCAAGGCGGGTGACATTGTCAAAGTCAAAGTCATGGATGTCGACGTGGCGCGCAATCGGATCGCCATGTCCATGCGACTGGACGATGAAGCCCAACCCGCAGACCGCGACCAGAACACCGGCAGCAACAACCGCCGCAACTCAGCCCCGCGCCGGGATAAAACCCAAAGTTCAGCAGCGCCTGGCGGGCAAACCGCCATGGCGTCGTTGCTGCAGGAAGCCATGAAGAAAAAAGGCGGTCGATTGTAATCGACGGCTCGGTATGGCCTGCTACAGTCATTTGGTGTCATGAATTTGAACTTACGCTGAAGTCGCCTCAGGTTATCCAAGGATTGTCAGGTGCGCCTGACGATCCGCCTGGCAGAAATGCAGCGCCAACCGCTGCTTGAACTTTTTTGGCTTGCCCCAATTCTGGGAGCCTTGGGTGGTTGCGCCACCGTGACTGTTTTTTGAGGATATTTCTTTGCCAACGCTGACTCGCCTGGGCCATCTGGCCGATCTAAACCCCGACTGGTTGCACTTTAATCGCGGTATCGAACGGGAAACCCTGCGCGTCGATGGTGAAGGGCACCTGGCGCAGACCCCACACCCCAGGGCTCTGGGGTCCGCATTGACGCATCCGTCGATCACCACTGATTATTCCGAATCATTGCTCGAGTTCATTACCTCGGTTCATAACCGGCCCGAGGCGGCTCTGGATGAACTGGCCCAATTGCACCGGTTTACCTACACCCAATTGCCCAACGAGCAACTCTGGCCCTCGAGCATGCCATCGGTATTGCCAGCTGAAACCGATATTCCCATCGCCCAGTATGGCAGCAGCCACGTCGGTCGGTTGAAAACGATCTATCGCCATGGCCTCTGGCACCGGTACGGCCGGGTCATGCAGACCATCGCCGGGGTGCACTATAACTGGTCGATGCCAACCGAATTTTGGCAGGACTGGGCTCAGCGGTCTGGCTGGGAAGGGAACCTGCAGCGTTTTATCAATGATGAGTATTTTGCGCTGATCCGCGGGTTTCGCCGCCATTCCTGGCTATTGCTGTACCTCTTTGGCGCGTCACCGGCCATTGACCGCAGCTTTGGTCACAAAGGGCACAATGAACTGATCGCCCTGGGCGACGATACACTGTACTCGCCCTACGCGACCACACTGCGCATGAGCGATATGGGCTACTCCAATAACGCCCAAAGCAGCCTCTATGTGTGCTTTAACAGTCTGCAAACCTATTCAGAAACCCTGACCGACGCCATTCACACGCCTTATCCGGCGTACCAGGCATTGGGCACCAAAGTTGGAGATGATTATCGTCAGATCAGCGCCAACGTACTGCAAATTGAGAACGAGTATTACAGCGACCTGCGCCCCAAACGGGTAGCACATAGTGGTGAAAAACCCATACACGCTTTGAATGAACGGGGTGTCGAGTACATCGAGGTGCGTTGCCTCGACATCGACCCCTTTACCCCCTTGGGTGTAGACACTGAACGCATGGTGTTCGTCGACCTGTTCCTGTTCTGGTGCCTGGTACAGGACAACAGCCTGGTGCCCAAGGAAGAGTGCTTTAAACTGCGCCAGAACAACCTGAATGTTGCTGCTTTCGGGCGCGACCCTGAGCTAACGCTGAGTATTCAGGGGGAATCGGTCAGGCTGCGTGATCAGGGCCACAAGGTGTTGAAATCCATGCTGGAACTCGCTGTGGAAATGGATGCCCTGCTCGGCGGTGAAGGTTATCAACAGGCTGTGGCGAAGCAACTGGCGAAAATCGATGACGTCTCGCTGACGCCTTCAGCCCGGTTTATGGAACTGATTAAAGATCGCGGATCCTTTCGCCAGGCCGCACAGGAACTGGCCGAACAGCATCGCCAGAGCCTGGCTGCCCAGGCTCTGAATTCGGATGAACAGTCCCTCCGGGCCACCGAAGCTCAACGCAGCCTGGACGAGCAAGCGCGGATGGAAGCCACCAACAAAGGCCATTTCGACGAGTTTTTGGCATCGTATTTACGGCAGTAGTTCAAACCATTACTGTTAACCAATCGACCTAAATATTGTGACGTGGTTCACATTTTTTCCTTTATTGCTGAAAATGTGAACCAATTCCCGGTTAAGATACGGATCATCGTATGATGTTCGGATCGATCACAGGGAGACAGGGTCTTTGGAAACCATGCACTGGACGCTAGAAACGCTCAACAAAGCCTATCAGCAAGGCTATATGACTGGCCTGATGGGCCAGGAAGCTGACTCACCCCCCTACGAAAACGACGTTCTGATCGCCGCCTGGGAAGCTGGCTGGGATGATGGATTTCAACGCCACAACGGCGTGAAACCCAATATTGAGGCCGGCTTCCTGACCAATAATAAACGGGCCTGATTCATCGCCAGCGACTGACATTCCGCCTACTTGCCACCTCCATTGCTGTAAACCTTCCACTTCCCCGAACCAGGGTGTCGTTCCAACACTGTGACCGACGCGCCACAGCCTTGACCATCGGCGAGACAAATAATGCCATGTACCGAGTTCTCACGATCACTGACGTCACTATCGACCGCAAAGCTGGAACATTAAGGAGCCCGGAACAAATAGTACGGAGCAGGCGCCTGGATTGTTTCTGTGTCGCTCTCGTATAGATGAGCTTTACTCAGGCTGTTGTTGTTCCGAATGCAGCGCTGGCCTATAGTTTGTTACATGACATTAGTGGCCTGATATCGGGAGACCCTGCACCCGATATCCGTTTCTCAGTAACAGGAGCAGTTGCCGCTGCAACGACTAACGGTTGAATGGAGTTACACATGCTCGAGAATTGCAAAACAGCCCAGGAGCGGTGGGGTGGCACACACCAGATTATCGACCGTTGGCTCAGCCAGCGTCAGGAAACACTGGTACGCTACTTCGATATTTCCTCGGACACCGCTGCCGATCAACAAAGCACCCTGTTACAGGCCTTTTGCGAAGCGCTGATGGACTATGTCTCGGCGGGTCACTTCGAGGTGTACGAACAACTGGTGCGCGAAGCCAAAGAATTCGATGATGGCGGACTTGAGCTGGCGCGCAAACTGTACCCCAGAGTAGAAACCACCACTCAGGTCATCGTCGATTTCAACGACAAATACGACACTCATGATCACACCAACAAGCATGTCAGCGACTTACCCACCGATCTGTCCAGTTTGGGTGAAGCCATGACCGAACGCTTTGAAATGGAAGATCAGATGATCGAGCGGCTGCACAACATTCACAAAGAGCAGGTTGCCTGAGTGCCCGCCATACCCGCATACCATCAATAGGGCAGTCAATCGCCATAGCTGAGCCTGCACTGCAACAGATGTACCGGCACTGCCTCAGGCGATGCACGCTGCACGCACCGTCGCATACTGCAGTTCAACATCGCTTCCGGCAAGCGGACGGGACTGTGGCAAATCGGTGGTTTCTGGCGCAACACCTACCAAAGTGCAACGATACTTGATATGAGATAGCGTAATGAACGACTATGGGCGTTGGGATCTGACGGATATTTGTACACGTTCTGAACCAAAGCAAATATTGAGAAGATTGCTTTATTACCGAAATCAATGACTTAAACGTCATTGGTATGGCCCTGGTGGTCTATTCGTGAAGTCTGTCACTGTTTACAGCACGCATAGACCTCTCGCCACTCATACACCAGAGAATGGTTTAATCAGCAGTAGGGTAGCGTAACAGGATGTCGTTTTATCCCTCGGATGAAAACAAGAATACAGCGCGGGTCATTTCAGCCCCACAACCCACCCGCATGCTGATCGCCAATGCCAAAGGTGGCAGTGGCAAGACCACTATTGCGACCAATCTGTCGAGTCTGTTCGCTAACCGCAATGAAACCGCCGTTTTAATCGACTACGACCCTCAAGGTTCCGCAACGCAATGGTTGCAGTCGCGACAGCCCGACCGAGCGCGCATTCACGGTGTCGCCGCTTATCGCAATGCCAACGCACAGGTCACCCGCTCCTTTCATTTGCGTAATATCCCGCCGGATACCTCTAAAGTCATTATCGACACACCGTCGGGTCTGACCGGCTCTCTGCTCAATGAACTGGTGCGTGAATGCGATATCATCATCATTCCGGTAACACCGTCACCCATCGACATCCGTGCCACAACCCTGTTTATTAAAGATTTGTTGCTGTGCCCGGTCTTCCGGACCGCGCCCAAGCGGGTCGCCGTTGTTGCTAACCGGGCGCGAAAAAATACCCTGGTCTATTCAAAGCTGGAGTTGTTTCTACGCAGTTTAAAAATCCCTTTCATCACCACCTTCCGTGACACCCAGTTTTATGTGCGTGCATCCGAATACGGCCTGGGGTTGTTCGATCTGGATAACGCCCAGAATAATGATCTGCTCGACTGGCAGGCATTGATCGACTGGATCGACAGCTGAAGCCGGATTTACCACACAGAACCGCTTGCGGTGCACCGGTAATCAGCAAATCCTTTGCTTTAATCACTTTTATCGCGTTTTTTTCGCGAAAAACCGATAATTAACGTCTTCAGTGCTTGAATTTTCAATCGTGGCTGACAATAGTACAGTGCAGAAATTAGTGACGGATACGCGCCTGCTTCAGGTGTTCGTTTCCAGTCAACATGGAAGCGGCTCGTCGGGCTTGAACGATCAAAAACGGATTCCACGACAAACCCTGTCCGGAGTCCGTCATCGAGCGTAGAGTCCGGTGCCGCTTCTGCCAGAAATCGGGAACACATAGAACAACTGAGGGGATAGACTCATGGCCGCCGCCAAAAAGAAAGCGACACCGAAGACACGCACTGCCAAGAAAGCAGCCACTCGCAAAACGCCAGCGCGCAAAATGGCGGCCACGCGTAAAACCGTCACCAAGCGCACGACGTCTGCAGCAATGACCTCACCGGTTGATGTACTGAAGACTGAAATCGGCAAACTGCAAAAAGAACTTGAGAAGATGCGGGACAAAGCCGTCAACGACAGCGCCAAAACCCGCGATCAGCTCAACAGGAAATTCGATGCCGCCCGCAAGAAACTGGCGGCGGCACAAGCAAAGCGTCAGGCCGCTGCGCTGCGCGCCAGAACCAGTGCCACCCAGACTGCAAAGCAACAGCTGGCAAAGGCCAAAGCCACCTACGAGGCCGCCAAGGCCGCAACCGATGAGCTGAAACTGCAGCTGGACGCCGCCAAAGACACCTACCAGGCAGCAGCCAATGAAAAGAAAGCAGCCGACGCCCTGAATAAAGCGCTGGATAAAGTACACAAAGCCGAAGCAAAGAAAGCCGCAGCCATCGCTAAAAAAGCCGCAGCAAAAGCGGCGAAAGCAGCCAAAGCCAAGGCAAAGAAGGCTAAAGCCAAGCCCAGGAAAGCCGCCGCAAAAAAAGTAACCGCTAAAAAAGTTGCTGCCAAGAAAGCACCGGCCGCGAAGAGCACGGCGAAGAAAGCCGTTGCCAAAAAAGCACCAGCCAGAAAAACCGCCGCCAAAAAGGCTCCGACCAAAAAAACCGCTGCTAAAAAGACCGCGCCTAAAAAAGTGACTGCCAAGAAAACGGTCGCGAAAAAAGCCGCACCTAAGAAAGCGGCTGCCAAGAAAGCACCGTCCAAGGCAACCACTGCCAAGGCAACGACAGCGAAAAGTACAGTGAAGAAGGCGCCAGCCAAGAAAACGGCCGCCAAAAAATCCGCACCTCGTGAAACGGCTGCACCAAAAGCGGCAGCTTCGCCAAGCCCCGCCGCTGCTGCACCGCAGCCAGCGCCAAAACCGGCACCCGCTCCAACCGCCACCCCCGCGACACCGAGCGCCCCACCGGTAACGAGCCCGGCCAATAGCAACAGTTCCAGCACGCCCGCGGCCGACAAGCCCGCCTCGGCCCCCAAGCAGCCGCTGGTCAACACCGTACCTTCTGATGAAGGTCGCAGCCTGTTCGATCCGAAAAAGGACGCCTGATTTGCTTCCTGGTAACAGAACGGACACGTCGCACCGTCCATTCTGTTACCCGTCGTCCTTAACCTGTCGAACAGCCCTGAAGAGCCAAACCAATCACCAGTGTGGTTAGTTTGGCTCCCGTTGCGCGCTGCGCAGCAATCTATCCAGCAAGCCATCTACCTCATCAGCCGACAGATCACATTGTTCACTCAGCACCGCGGCCATGCGGGCGTTATTACCGCCATCTCCATCGAACCCAACAAGGCAGCTGGCCAGACGCGCCAGATCCCAGCGCTCCAGATCCAACTCCCATTCCAGAACTCTGCTTCGGGTCGGGTCAGACCGTTGTAAACGCTGTCGAATCCGGCGCACGCGGAGCAACAACCGTCGTGGGCGATCCGTCCTGACTTGCTGCCAGCGCCCGGCATCCACAGAGACTCGGTGGGCCCGGGCATAAGCGGCAAACAACGCATCGTTAATGTGCAATCGTGCCGACGCTTGCAAGCCCAACAGGGTCGTCTGCTCAACGGAATAACAGCGCAGCGCAAACGACCAGAGATCCGTTGTCCGGTCCTTTTCTGTCGGTGTGTGAACAGGTGTCTCAGGCATGGCCATGAATCGTCGGTTCGGAGTCAGTAATCAGAGACAGTATCACAGCGCATTGGTAAACTCCGCGCCATGATTACTTTATCCAATATTCAATTGCAGCGCGGTGGCAAACCGTTGCTGGAAGACGCGTCAGCAACCCTGTACCCGGGCGAGCGCATTGCCGTTATTGGCGCCAATGGCAGCGGCAAATCGACTCTGTTCCAGGTGCTTCAGGGCGACCAAAGCCTCGATGGTGGCATCGCCCGGGTGCCCGCCAACTGGCGCGTTGCCCATATGGCTCAGGAAGTCGATGCTGTCGCGCGTCAGGCACTCGATTTCGTACTCGACGGTGATGGCCACCTGCGCGAACTGGAAGCCGAACTCGCCGCCGCTCAAACCGCCGACAATGACGACAGAGTCGCCCATGCACTGGGCGCGCTCGATACCTACAAGGCGTTTGAAAAACAGTCTGAAGCCGAACAGTTGCTGATGGGGCTGGGCTTTGTGGTCACCGACTTCACCCGGCCGGTTTCGGACTTCTCGGGTGGCTGGCGGGTTCGGCTTAATCTGGCCCGGGCGCTGATGTCACCGGCCGATCTGTTGTTGCTCGACGAACCGACCAACCACCTCGACCTACACACCTGCTATTGGCTGGAACGCTGGCTGCAGCGCTACCCGGGCACCCTGCTGTTCATTTCACACGACCGGGACTTCATGGACGGGGTGGCGACTCAGGTGCTCAGCCTGGAGCAACAACAACTGACCCTGTATCGCGGCAACTACAGTCAGTTTGAACGACAGCGCAGTGAACGGCTGCGGCTGCAACAGGCTCAATACGAGAAACAGCAGGCGCGAGTCGCTGAAATACAATCCTTTGTCGACCGGTTCAGAGCCCAGGCTACCAAAGCCAAGCAAGCACAGAGCCGGGTCAAAATGCTGGAGAAGATGACCTTATCGGCCCCGGCCCATATCGACAACGGCTATGACCTGACCATCCCCTGCTACGACAAGGTATCCGACCCGTTACTCAGCCTCAGTGAAGTCAGCCTCGGCTACGGCGACCACACGGTCATCAGCAACGTTGAACTGACCCTGCACCCTGGTATGCGGGTCGGCCTACTCGGGTTAAACGGGGCTGGCAAGTCAACGCTGGTCAAGGCGCTGGCGGGCACCTTACAGCCACAGAGCGGCGAGATGGTGCGCGGCCAGCATTTGCGCATCGGCTACTTTGCGCAGCACCAGTTGGAATCGCTCGACAGCCTGGCCAGCCCGATGGAACATTTGCGCCGGCTCGATCCAACCGTGCGTGAACAAGCATTCCGCAATTTCATTGGCCGCTTTGGCTTCGCTGGCGAACGTGCGGATGAACCGGTCGGGCAGTTTTCCGGGGGCGAGAAAGCGCGCGTGGCTCTGGCGCTGATCGCCTGGCAAAAACCCAACGTACTGTTGCTCGATGAGCCAACCAACCACCTGGATCTCGAAGTGCGGGACTCGCTGAACTTTGCCTTGCAGCAATATGACGGTGCCGTAGTTCTGGTGTCGCACGACCGCTACCTGCTGAACAACACGGCCGACACCTTCTGGTGGGTTAATGGCGGTGGCGTCACCGAATACAGTGGCGATCTTGAGGACTACTTCCAGACCCTGTTGAAACAACCCGATAAACTCCAGGGACATTCGACAGCGAACACAAAAGCGGCAACGGGTGCAGACAAGAAAGCCCAGCGCCAACAAAAAGCGGCGGAGCGGGAGCGCCTGAAACCTCTGCTGCGTCAGCTAAAAAAGGTGGAAACCGAGCTCGAAACCGCACAAACCAAACTGACCGAGCTTGAAGCCTTGCTCGCCGACACCACCTTGTATCAGGAAGACCAGAAGGCTGCTTTACAGAAAGCCTTGCAAGCTCAGGTAGACGGTCGCCAGAAAGTCGACGATCTGGAGCATCAGTGGCTCAGCCTGACTGAACAAGTTGAAGCGGCTGAACACAGGTAACCCGGCGCTTTATTACCAACCGGATAATCCACACTATCCGGACGTCCATTTTTAGGAGATCACCATGAAAAAAGAAGAAGAAGACCGCAGTTTCGATCCGGTCGCCGATCGTCTGATCAAATCCCGCAAGCTGGTCATCTGTGAAGAAATCAACCAGGCCATGGCGAAACGGGTAATTGGTCAGTTGCTGGCCATGGCCGATGAGTCCAATGAAGACATTCATTTGTTCATCAACAGCCAGGGTGGCCATGTCGAAGCCGGCGACAGCATTCACGACATGATTCAATACGTGGATGCCCGGGTAAAAGTGATTGGCACAGGTTATGTCGCCAGCGCCGGCACCCACATTTTCCTCGCCGCCGACAAGGAAGACCGCTACTGCCTGCCCAACACCCGCTTCCTGATTCACCAGCCATCGGGTGGTGTCGGTGGCCAGGCCAGCGATATCGCGATTCAGGCCGAGCAGATCATCCGTATGCGCGAACGCCTGGCACAGATCATCGCCAATGCCACCGGCCAGCCGATTGAGCGCGTACGCACCGACATCGAACGTGACCGCTGGCTGACCACCGGTGAAGCCATCGACTATGGCATCGTCAGCCAGGTCGTGCGATCGTCAAAAGAGATCAGCTAACACTTGTTTACAGCCACAAAAAAGCCCGGGTCAGTGCCCGGGCTTTTTTCGTTCAGTGTCGCCAAACTTACTTGATTTTGGCTTCTTTGAACATGACGTGCTTGCGAACGACCGGGTCAAACTTTTTGAATTCCAGTTTGTCGGGGGTTGTACGCTTGTTCTTGTCTGTGGTGTAGAAGTAGCCAGTGCCAGCGCTGGATACCAACTTGATCTTGTCACGCATGGTTCGGCTCCTTAAATCTTGTCGCCACGGGCACGTACGTCAGCCAATACGGCCTCGATGCCCTTCTTGTCGATGATGCGCATGCCCTTTGAAGAGACACGCAGTTTTACAAAACGCTTCTCACCCTCAACCCAAAAACGGTGAGTGTGCAGGTTCGGCAGGAACCGACGCTTGGTTTTGACATGTGAGTGGGAAACATTGTTCCCGGTTACAGGACGCTTTCCTGTAACTTGGCAAACTCTGGACATTATTAATCGCCTCCGATTCTTCGGTGCCACCGAGGTTTAACATAAACCGATCGACCCCCCGACATGGTTTGGTTCGGTCGCTTCTAACCCCCGATCCACACTGTTAATCCGGGGCCCGGATAAAATGAGGCGCGATTTATACCAGAACACGCCTCCAAGCTCAAGAGAAAGCGGCGAATAAATGATCGAAACAGGTATTGGCCGCCTCCCAGGCCCCGGAGTTTACATTGGCTGCAACGCCCTGAACCCGCGACGGGCAGCAGGGCTACTTCTGCGGGGGCGCCGTAAATACTTCCATGTAGGCTTAACTTCGGGATATGAATCCCATCCATGGGATTCACCCTTCGGGCTCGCTGCGCTCGTGCTAAAACGCTCCTGGCGTTTTAGTCCATGCCTCAGATACCCCCGCAGAAGCAGCCCTACTACCCGTCGCTAGACGGTTGCGAATCCAAGAACATGACCCCTTTAGATCCAGCCACGCTCGGCAAAGCTGACCACAACACCCGCGCCAACGACCATATGATCCAGTACCCGTACATCAATGGCCCGCAACGATTCGACCAGGCGATCGGTGATTTGCCGATCAGCCTGGCTGGGTTCGGCGACACCGCTGGGGTGGTTGTGCGCCAGAATCACCGCCGCTGCATTGTGCTTCAGCGCGGTACGCACCACTTCGCGCGGGTATACCGCTGCGCCGTCTATGGTACCGCTGAACAACGGCTCGTATTGCAGCACCCGATGCTGATTATCGAGCCAGATGCAGGCGAATACCTCGTGGGGCAAACCTCGCATCTGCGCCAGCAAGTATTGGCGGGTATCGCCCGGAGAGGTGAGCGACGGCGAGGCTTTCAGGTCATCCAGCAAATAGCGCCGGCTCATTTCCAGCACGGCCTGCAATTGCACAAACTTGGCCGCCCCCAGCCCCTTGCCCTGGCAGAAACGAGCCTGATCGGCCGCCAACAAAGTGCCCAGACTGCCGTAATCGGTCAGCAGCTGGCGCGCCAGATCAACGGCACTGACGCCGGGTAGACCCGTGCGCAGGAAGATGGCCAGCAATTCAGCATCGGTCAGGGCGCTGGCCCCGCGTTGTAGCAGTTTTTCTCGCGGCCGGTCTGAAGCCGGCCAGTCCTTTATTGACATGGTTACATCCTTTTTCAGGCAGACACCCTTGTCTGCCGGGGTACGAAACAGGGCATCAAACGAACTGTCACCCGCTTCGCTGTGATGAACACCAATCCCTTATGGTATTCTTGCGCTCTATTTTGAGTGGCAGAGCGCAGTCATGCAAACCCCAAATCTGGATACCCTGGCCGGTAAGCGAGTCATAGTCGGTATTACTGGCGGTATCGCGGCCTACAAGGCCGCAGAGCTGGTGCGCGAGCTGGTTCGGGCCAATGCCGAAGTGCGCGTGGTGATGACCGACGCCGCCCGCGAATTCATCACCCCGCTGACGTTGCAGGCGCTCAGTGGCCATCCGGTGCATCACTCGCTGCTCGATGAGGCCGCCGAGATGGGCATGGGCCACATCGAGCTGGCGCGCTGGGCCGATCTGTTACTGGTCGCTCCGGCCACCGCCGATTTTATCGCCCACCTGGCCGCAGGCTCTGGCCACGACCTGCTGACAACACTGTGCCTGGCCACTACGGCGCAACGGGCACTGGCGCCGGCGATGAACGAGAAAATGTGGTTGAACGCCGCCACTCAGGCCAATGTCGCCACACTGCAACAGCTGTATCCGTCGCTCGCCTGGTTCGGGCCTGACGCCGGTCAGCAGGCCTGTGGCGATGTCGGTCCGGGTCGCATGTTGGAGCCGCGCAACCTGGCCGAACTCGCCGGTGGTTTGTTTCACAGCGGCAGCCTGACGGGCAAGCGGGTGGTGATCACCGCCGGTCCGACCCGCGAGGCGCTGGACCCGGTACGCTACCTGAGTAATCACAGCAGTGGCAAAATGGGTTTTGCATTGGCGCAAGCCGCAGCCGAGGCGGGCGCCCGGGTGACTTTGATCGCCGGACCGGTAAACCTGCCGACACCAGACCGGGTCAGCCGAATCGATGTGATCAGCGCCCAACAGATGTATGAGGCCGCTCTCGGTGAGCTGGGAGATGTTGATGTGTTTATCGGCACGGCCGCCGTGGCGGACTACCGGCCGGTTGAGGCCGCGACCCAGAAACTGAAGAAGGTTCCCGGCTCGGAACAGCTGACCCTGCACCTGGTGCAGAACCCGGACATCATCGCCAGCGTTGCCCAACACCCGCAGCGGCCTGCCTGCGTTATCGCCTTTGCCGCCGAGACCCAGGATGTTGAACACTATGCCCGGACCAAGCTGACCCACAAACAGGTCGACTGGGTCGTGGCTAACGACGTGTCACGCACTGACATTGCCTTCGGCAGCGACCAGAATGAAATTCTGCTGGTTGGACCAGGCCAGCCGGAAGCTTTTGGACCTGCCTCGAAAAGCGCCGTCGCGCGTTTTATTATCGCGGCCATTGCGCCCTGACACTCCTCTTTACAACCCAATACGTGGAATCCCGAACACCGATGAAAAAACCGCTAAAAATCAAAAAACTCGATGCCCGCCTGGGCGATACCCTGCCATTGCCGCATTACGGTACCGAAGGTTCAGCGGGGCTTGATTTGAGAGCCTGCCTGGATGAAGCCCTGACGCTGCAACCGGGTCAAACCGAACTGATCGGCACGGGCCTGGCCATTTACGTCGAAGACCCGGCTTACGCGGCCATGATCCTGCCGCGTTCGGGCCTTGGCCACAAACACGGGATTGTGCTGGGCAACTTGGTGGGGTTGATCGACAGCGACTATCAGGGTGAATTGATGGTCTCTTGCTGGAACCGCGGCTCAGCCTCGTTCACCGTGGAACCGGGAGAGCGCATTGCCCAGTTGGTGTTGGTACCGGTGGTGCAGGCCGATTTCCAGTGGGTAGACAGCTTTGAGGAGACCGATCGTGGGGCGGGTGGTTTCGGTCACACCGGTCGACATTAGTCTGAATTGTGCGACAAGGCTTAACCTGTCACTGAGCTTGGGCTAAAGTAGCTGAATGAAGTGAGCGGTCACTGCCCCGGTATGATCATTGTACTCGGTACTACCACTGAACTCGTTACCATCACTGTACCCGACAGCGGGCCAGGGCGGTGTGCGGCTCAAAAGCACGATGTATTCAACAATCCTCTTTAAGGAATTGTCTGTGGCGTTACTCGGCAAGAAGAACAAACCCAAAACCAGTGAGAAGTCGACCCCGAGCACCTCAGGCAATGCGGCCAATCGCAGCGTATTCACCTATTTTATGGTGCCCATGGTGGCCATCGCCCTGTCAATCGGGGCGGCGGCCTGGTGGGCCATCAACCAGGCCATTGACCCGGTGAACGAAACCCATCAGCAGCAACTGATCAGTCAGGTCGGTGAGCAATACGAAGCCTACTTCAATAATGCATTGAACCAGCACCGAACGTTAATGCAGCGGCTCGCCAGCGGTGACCAGTTAACCGATCTGTTGCAAGACGCCAGCCGGGCAGAGCTGGACAACGCCGAAGCACGTCTGGTCAATAACTTGCCTCACGGCCTTGCAGTGCATCTGTTCCCACCGGGAGAGGCCTCACAGCAGCCCAACGCCTCACCGCCGCTGGCCTTCGCAGGCTTGGACATGATTCGGCGTACAGAACAAGGGCAAAACTTGCCCTGGGAAGCCCACCAGCTGGACGGAGAGCCCTACTTGCATTCGGTCATCGCGGTGCGTGATGGCAATGGTAATCTGATCGGCACGCTGAGTGTCAGCCAGGACATGAATTACCTCGAAGAGTCGCTGAATGGCATCGACAGTACCCAGGGCAATGTGGTGGTCGTGCAACAATTTCAGGGCGGTGGACAACAAACGTTACTGACCTACGGCGTGAAAACCTCGAACCGGGTAAGCACCCTGCGTTCAGATCACCCGAACTGGTCGCTAACCTTCCAGCCTTCCGACGAGCTTGCGCAATCGACCGTCTTTGCCGCCACCAACCTGTGGGCAACCTTCGGCCTGATTTTCGTGATCGCACTCGCCTCGCAGCTGGTCGCTGCCAGTCTCCTGCAGGCCGCCATGCGTCACGACGTAAATCTGTTTGTACGTTTTATTCAGCGTGTGCTGAGCAATCAGTCAGTCGACCATCAGCCTTATCGCCTGGGGCTGTTTAACACCCTGGCCAAAAGCGTTAACCGGCTGCGCATGGGCAAGGGCAACCGGCCCGCCTCACCTGCCGCACCGGTCCAGGGCGGGCCGGCCTCAGGTTTTACAGCACCAGCGCCGCCACCGGCCAAAGAAGCCGACGACGATTTCGAGGTCAACATGCTTGAAGGCGACGACGATATCCTTGGGATGGATTCTCCAGCACCGACACCTATGGCTCATAGCTCTCCAGTGTCCGCCGACCTATTCCGCGCTGACGACATTCGCGGCATTATGGGTGAAACCCTCGACAGCGAGATCGCCCGAAAAATCGGCCTGGCCATTGGCAGCGAAGCGCTCGATCGGGGCGAACAAACAGTAGTAGTAGCCCGCGACGGTCGACTGTCGAGTCCGGAGCTGAGCCAGGCCCTGATCGGCGGTCTGGTTGCCAGCGGGCGCGATGTCATCGACATCGGCGTGGTGCCAACGCCATTGGCCTACTTCGCCACTCATACTCTGGGCACTACGTCCTGTGTCATGGTGACCGGCAGCCACAACCCGAGCAATTACAACGGTTTTAAAATTGTGCTGGCTGGCAACACCCTAGCGACCGACGAGATTCTGGGATTACACCGGCGCATCGAAGAAGAACGTTTCCACAGTGGCAACGGCAGCACCGACAACAACGAGATCTCGGCGAATTACATCAACCGGATCACCGAAGACGTTAAAGTCTCTCGCCCGCTCAAGGTCGTGATCGACGGTGGCAACGGCGTTGCAGGCAACATTGCACCCAAACTGATCAAGTCGCTGGGGTGCCACGTATTGCCGCTGTATTGTGACGTTGATGGCAACTTCCCGAACCACCAACCGGACCCGAGCGATCCCAAAAATCTGCAGGACCTCTCTCGCACGGTTATTGAAACCCGAGCCGACATTGGCTTCGCCTTTGATGGCGGCGGCGATCGCATCGGACTGGTCACCAACTCGGGCAAGATCATTCCGGCCGACCGCTTGCTGATGCTGCTGGCCAAAGACCTCATCACCCGCAACCCGGGCGCGACCGTTATTTACGATGTCAAATGCAGCCGTCGTCTACAGGAGCTGATAGCCGGTTACGGCGGCAAGCCGTTGATGTGGAAGACCGGTCACACCCACATCAAGCGCAAAATGAAAGAAACCAATGCGCTGCTGGCCGGCGAGATGAGCGGGCATATCTTCTACAAGGAACGCTGGTACGGTTTTGACGATGCGCTTTACACGGCCTGTCGCCTGCTGGAGATCATATCTGCCCGCGGTGATAGCCTGGATGCACTCTTTGACAGCTTCCCGGAAGACATCAACACCCCGGAAATGGCTATTTCAGCGCCCGATGATCGCAAGCTCCACATCGTCGAGCAGTTGCAACGCAATGCCGCCTTTTCCGGTGGCCAAATTACCGACATCGATGGTTTGCGGGTCGATTTCCCGGATGGCTGGGGCCTGGTACGCGCTTCGAACACCACGTCAACACTGGTGTGCCGGTTCGGAGCCGATACCGGTCAGGCTCTGTCTCGCATTCAGGATGCCTTCCGCTCGCAACTACAAGCCGTTGACAGCCAGTTACAGATTCCTTTTTAATGCCGCGTTTGCTGGAAAGAGCCGGGCACCCAGAGTTACCCGGCGGGTAGCCTAAAGGACCCTGGCTGGCACGCCATGCCGGTATTGGGGTGCAGTCAGCCAGACAGACTCATTTTTTTCCTGTCATCACCGTGCAGACAGTCATCAGTAGGTCTTATCATGCCGCTCGATCGTAAAACCGCTTTGAATTTTGTAAACGTCCTGCACGAAGCCCTGCCCTATTTGCAGAAGTTCCAGGGCGCCACTGTGATCATCAAGTACGGCGGCAATGCCATGGTCGACGAAGTGCTCAAAGCCAGCTTCGCCCGTGACATCGTGCTGCTCAAAACCGTGGGCATTAACCCGGTGGTCGTACACGGTGGTGGCCCCCAAATCGGCGAGTTGCTGACCAAGCTGAATATCGAAAGCAAATTCGTCAATGGCATGCGCGTCACCACCAGTGAAACCATGGACGTGGTAGAAATGGTACTCGGCGGCCTGGTCAATAAAGACATTGTGAACCTGATCAACCAGGCCGGCGGCAAGGCCTTCGGCATTACCGGCAAGGATGGCCATACCATTCAGGCGCGCAAACTCAAGGTCACCCGCAAAACACCGGATCTGGATACCTCAGAAATCATCGACATCGGCCATGTCGGCGAAGTCGACAAGGTTGATACCCGACTGATAGAACTGATGACCGAAGGCGGCTACATTCCTGTCGTGGCGCCCATTGGTGTCGGCAAAGACGGTGCCTCCTACAACATCAATGCCGACCTTGTTGCGGGCAAACTGGCCGAAGTGATGGGCGCCGAAAAACTGATTCTGCTAACCAACATCAGCGGACTGCAGAACAAGGAAGGCCAGGTGCTCACTGGCCTGAGCACCGAACAGGTGGATGCATTGATCGCCGATGGCACCATCTACGGTGGCATGCTGCCGAAAATCCAGTGCGCTCTGGAGGCGATTCACAACGGCGTCACCAGCGCCCACATCATCGACGGCCGGGTAGCGCACGCAACGCTGCTGGAAATCTTTTCGAATGAGGGCGTCGGCACGCTGATTACCAACAACGCCGAAATCCTCGAGCAGACGCAGATGGAACCCTCATGACCGAAAGTACCACTCAGGAAGGGTTGTCGCGTCGCGATCAGATCCTGCAAGCACTGGCTCACATGCTGGAAACCAGCCCGGGCAAAACCATCACCACGGCACGCCTGGCCAAGGCCGTCGGCGTTTCGGAAGCGGCCTTGTACCGACACTTCCCGAGCAAGGCGAAGATGTTTGAAGGGCTGATCGAGTTTATTGAGGAGACGCTGTTTTCACGCGTCAGTCGTATCCTGCAGGAAGAAAGCCGGGCCGTGGCCCAGTGCGAAGCGGTGTTAACCCTGTTGTTGCACTTCGCCGAACGCAACCCGGGCATGTGCCGCATTTTGATCGGCGATGCTCTGGCCGGTGAGGTGGAACGACTGCGCTCCCGGGTGGCCCAGGTGTTCGACCGCCTGGAAACCCAGATCAAACAGATTCTGCGCGAAGCCGAATTACGCGAAGGCCTGCGCACCGAAATGACCGCCACCCAGACCGCCAACCTGCTGCTCAGCGTCGCGGAAGGGCGCATCAATCAATTCGTACGCAGCGAGTTCAAACGCCAACCCACCCAGGACTGGGAAGCCCAGTGGCGGGTGTTGACGGTGGCTGTGTTCAAGTAACCCAGGGTTCGCTGCCAGAAACCGTGTCAGCCACCGGATGTGGATGTGCCCCCCGAGCCTGTCGAAAAGGCTAGAGGGCACAGCACCTGCCTCAATTAAAACCCGATTTTCAAACCGGTTCCAAAGCGGCTGGTATTACCAGCGCTCTCTTCCGGTAAAAACATCTCGGCGAAATTATAGGCACTGACCGTATTGCTGAAACGAATTTCATGCATGGCGGCCAACATGACCTGCGACTCTTCAATCGTCTCGGCATCGTCCTCCTGGGCTGCATATCCCCCGGTTAACCGCAGACGGCTCTGCCAAGGCGTTATGTCCAGCGGCAGTTCGGCAAAACCGAGAAAGCTGGTGCCATTGAGATCCGCGTCTGCATTACCCGCAAACTGCAACAAACCGCCAACGATGATGTCGTTCAAATAATACTCGCCCACCAGGCGGAACAGCTGGGAGTTGGAGTTGGATCCGTTCACTTCAAAGGCCCCAGACACACTGAAGGCCTGCTGAGCCATGGTCGCCGCCAGTGAAATACCTGTCTCACCGTTGGGGTCATTCTCCTGTGCTGGCAATACGGCACCATCGAAACTCAGGCCATTGCCCAGGTCGTTGCTGGTAAAGTTAATACCGGTGTTATAACCCTTGAACTTGGCACCGGTTGGCAAATCAGCGGGCGTTGCCAAGATGCCATCGCCTAGTATCAACCCAAAATTGATGGGGTCTTCGTCCATCAGGTTCAGATAAGACTGGGTCTTGGTCATGGGCGTTGGCCCGCCAAAAATACGCACGGTGCCGAAATCACCTTCGAGGCCAACATGGCCCCTCAATACTTGAGGGTACCCTTGTGCAAACTGATTAGAGTCATCGGCCTGTAATGCTTCAACAAAATCGGAATAAAATCGAGCATCAAATATGGCAGTCAATGAGGGAGATATTGCGCTATCGCCACGAAACCCAAAATGGGACAAGCTGCCATCAATGCCCAGGCTGGTACCGCCATCGTCGTTATACACATAGGTATTGGCATTCGCTGAACCGTAAATCGTGGTTGCGGCCTGGGTAGCGGAAGCCACACCCATTACCAAAACCGGAATTGTCCACAACGTTTTCATAGAGACTCCTTATCTCTTGATTACTACGAACTCAAGTACGTTATTCAAGGTTGCCGAACCCGTCAGTGACGGATGTCGGGGGTGGCCCCCGCAGCATGGACTTAAACGCCAGGAGCGTTTTAGCATGAGCGAAGCGAGCCCGAAGGCCCCATATAGCATACCCCCATAGAGTGTCTGATTTTGAGAGGCAGGTCAAAGCAGCGAAATCTTTCGTTTTAGCTATACTGTAATAACACGTCCGACCTTGAACGGCTGCTATGGATAACTGGATCACTCACTATCAACAACTGCCCCATGCCGACCAGCGCACGCAGTTCCTGAGTACTCTGGTGCATCACTATACCGAAGTGTTCGACGCCACTCTGAGCGGCTTCCTGCTGCTGGATAGGCAATTGAACATTCTGTCTCACAATAAACTGGCCGAGACCCTGTTCGGCTTCGCCCCTCAGCCCGGCCAACCCATGCCTCAACCGGGAGACCTGTTTGAGCCAGACGAATCCGATGCCGGTGTGCAACACGAATGCATACTGCAGCAGGCTCTGCAGGAAGACCGGCCGCTGTCTCACGTACAGACTTTGCGTCGCAATGGCGAACGGCACTGGCTGCGCCTGACGGCCATACCGGTCACGCTGATGGCTGAATCCCAGGTGCTTGTCGTTGTTCAGGACATCAGCGCTGAACAGCGGTTACAGCAGAATGTCAGGAACCATCAACAAGCGCTGGAGCAGGCTCGCACCCGGGATGGACTGACCGGGTTGTTTAACCGGCGCTATATTCTTGATGAACTGGGCCAGTTAAATGCACTGGCCAAACGCTACCGGTCACGATTCTGCATTGCCCTGATCGATCTCGATCACTTCAAAAGCGTTAACGACACCTATGGCCACAGCCTCGCTGACAGCGTGCTGAGTACCCTGAGCGACCTGATTCAGGAAGAGCTGCGCGACGCCGACATCAGCGCCCGTTACGGTGAGGAAGAATTTATGGTGCTGATGCCTGAAACCGGCATCGACGCTGGCATCAGCACACTCGACCGGTTGCGCCAGCGCTTCAGTGAAACCCGGGTACCGGGCATCAAGCGTACGCTGACACTGAGTGCCGGGGTGATTGAATGGCAACCGGGCCTGTCGCTCGAGCAACTGGTGTTCAAGACCGACCAGCGCCTGGCCATGGCCAAATACGCAGGTCGTAACCAGGTGTGTGGCGATCTTTAAATCGCAGAATCAGTCGTTAGCGCCTTAAACTCGGCATTACGACGCAGATCCTTAAATGAATCATCTGTTTTCGCCTCATCGCGATACGACGGGGTCAGGTTGATCGCTTTCTCCAGGAACTCCATGGCCACCGTTGGTTCATCACTCTGGGCGTACGCGCAGGCCATTTGGTAGTAGGCGTGGGCGTGATCCGGATCGATATCGAGGGCTTGCTGGCTCAGATTGATCGCCCATTTGGTTTCATCGATTTCCAGCGCCGCATCGGCTTTGTAGGTCAACGCCTCAGTGTCGAACGGACGCAGGATGAGAATCTGATCGTACATCTGGATCTTGCTGTGCGGGTTGGTTTCCTGGCTGGCGCGCAGCCACAACGAATGAATTTCGTTGGTCTTCTCAATCTCTTCCCGGTTTTCTTCAATCACCTGAGACTTCTGCTTCAGGTTACGCTCCAGTGCTTTCAGTCGCTTCTCATAGGAGGCCACCAGCTTGGACACTTCGCGGTCCGCATAGGTGTGGGCTTTTTCCTTGATGTCACGAATATTGGCGTAGCCAACGACCACTAACAGTGAGGTCACACCGGCGATCAGGTAGAAGAAATAGGTAACGGTATCGATGGAGTAGGTGACCGACTGGGTCGCCAGCTCCAGTTGTTTGGCATTGAGCTTGTCGGAGTATTCAACCCGGAAGTTGGCCATATCGAGCCGCAGCTGGCGTACTTCGTCCAGCAGGTAGCGTTCAATAAAGGGGCTGTACATGGCCCCGTCGAGTTCTTCGATGGCTTCAACGACGTCGTCTTCAGAGTAGGTGTCGGCTGCCGAAGGCAGCCGGTCAGCGGGTTCACCCCAGGCTGGCAGGGCCAGCACCGAGATGATGAGCAGGGAGATTAGCCCAGTCAGGCTACGCATTGGCTTTTGTCCTGTTTGTTCGGTTCGATCAGCGTTTCATGCAGCAGTTTCAGTGCCGCCTCATACTGATCGTCCTCGACAACAAGACGAATGTCTACCTGTCGCATGCCCTGATGGATCGCCAGCACGCTGATGTTGTTGTCGGCCAGCGACTGACTGATGCGCGCCAGAATGCCCGGCACGTTCATATCACTGCCAATAACCGAGACCATGGAGATCTTGCGGCTGGAAATATCCGCCCCCGGGTAGTAACGCTCCAAGCGGGATTTAATGCGCTTGATCACCTTAAGGCCGGTATCGAGATACATGGTGACGGTGTTGGCATTGTGCTCTTTGGCCAGCATCGGCACTTCGAAGTCCTGCACCAGCTTCTGGATCTCGAGGAACTGGTTCGGCTCGCCGACCATGTCCTGATCGAACACATCCAGTGCAAAAATATGCGGCTTGCCGGCCACAATTTCGACGCACGGTTTTTCACTGCGGTAGTCGTTGGTGATCAGCGTACCGTCGTGGTCTGGCTCGAAGGTGTTCTTGACCCGCAACGCAATGCCTTTCTGGCGTAGGCCCTTGGCTGCTTTGGGGTGAATGGCTTCCATCCCGATCAGCGATAGCTGGTCTGCCACATCGTAGTTGGTGCGTCCAATGGGCATGACCTTATCGGCGCCGACCACTTTCGGGTCAGCCGTCGACAGGTGGTATTCCTTGTGGATAACCGCCTCGCGGGCGTCTGTCAGCTCGGCGACCTTGCTGAAGGTGATCTCGCTGTAACCCCGGTCGAAGGTCTTCATCAGACCTTCCTTGCACTGGGTATAGCCGGTCACAATCGGCATTTCCTGGGTGAGGTCAAACCGGCTGAACGTTTTATGGATTTTTTCGTCCATCATCAGGTTATCCGGCTCGCGCCAGCCGGTCAGGTCGACAAAGCGGGCATTGATGCCTTCGGCCTGCAGCAACAGGGCGGTGTTAAAGGCACTATGAGCTTCACCGACACCGGCCAGCATTTCACGCACGGTGGCCAGGTGCTCTTCAATCTGGAAATGACCAAAAGAACAGACCCGTTGCAAGTCGAGCAGACAGCTGCGAATGCCTTCCATGCGTTCGGTGATGAACTGGTCGGCCTGCTTGCGTGAGTGCGGCATTTCGAACATGCGGGCATTCACTTCACGCATCGCCTTGGCCGCGTCGGTGAGGCGTTCGCTCCATTCCCAGTCGGAATCGTCGTTGGCGAACAGGGCGTAGACGCCGGGTTCCTTGCTCTTCTTATGCTCCAGCAGCAGATTGGTGATGCCGCCGTAAGCCGAAACCACAAAGATGCGCTGGTAGAGCGTTTCCGGGTCGCGGTGAATTTGTACAATATTATCGCGCACTGCGACGTAGTCGTTCATCGATGTCCCACCGATTTTCTCGACAGTATGCTGTGCCATTAACCTAGAACCTCCTGAGATCTAACCGGACCGATTAACCTGCGGTGTCTTCATACCGCGCTCGGTCTGGCTGACCCTGATTACACTGTATTGATTGCCCGCCGACGGCGGTGCCCTATTTCAACTTAATCTGATATGGGTCGAACGTAAAACCGACTTCGGGCGCTGATTGCTGACACCCAGCGCTCGAAATCGGTCTTGGAAGCCTGCTCGTTGGCAGGCTTCTCTAATTATGGGACGTCAGTCGGTCACTGCATCCGCTTCAAGCGGGTAGGCACCATCCGGTCCGTGAGTTTCCTTGCCGTTCAACGGCGGGTTGAAGGCGCAGGCCAGCTGCAGTTCTTTCCTGGCCTTCAGAATGTGGTCGTCATGCTTGTCGAGAATGTAGATGGTGCCCGGCTTGATGTCATGTTCAATGCCAGTGGCCTTATCCAGAATAGAGCCTTCACCGGAAATGCAGTACACCGACTCCAGGTGATTCTTGTAGTGAATCGGAGTTTCGGTGTCGGCATAGATGGTGGTGATGTGAAATGAAAAGCCCATACCATCGTCTTTCAGCGACATGCGCACGCTTTCCCAGGTATCACTGGCTACACGGCGATCGGATTTACGGCATTCGTCCAGAGTACGTACAATCATATAAAATTCTCCTTTAGGCCTGCCAGACGGCAAGCGAGTGTTTTCGCAAACGCCCCGCCCGAAGGCAGACGCTTGCGCAACAAAATGCTTAGTATCACATTAGCTGGCTTTTGCGCTGGCCTCAGGCAATACCTTGGCGAAGGCCGACTCAAGAATATCGATACCCTTGTTCAGATCGTCCAGCGGAATGGTCAGCGGGCACAGGCATTTAACCACTTCACCCCAGGGGCCACTGGTTTCCACAATCAGGCCATTGGCAAAGGCTTCTTTGCAGATCGCATCGGCAATGTCTCCATCGGCGACGGCGATGCCGCGCATCATGCCACGGCCTTTCAGATGCATGTCAGTTTCACCGAACCGCTTGATGATGTCGGTGAAGCGTGTCTCAAGTATGTCAGCGCGCTTGGCAATCTCACCTTCAAAGGCGTTGTCTTTCCAGTATTCTTCCAGCGCAACCCGGGCGGTTACGAAGGCCAGGTTGTTACCGCGGAAAGTGCCGTTGTGCTCACCGGGTTCCCACTGGTCCAGCTCGGGGCGCATCAGGGTCACCGCAAACGGCAAGCCATAACCAGAGAGTGATTTCGACAGCGTTACGATGTCTGGCTTCACACCGGCCGGTTCAAAGCTAAAGAAGGTACCAGTACGGCCACAGCCAGCCTGAATATCATCGATGATGAACAGCATGTCGTGCTTGCGGCACAGGCTTTCCAGCTCTTGCAACCAATCCATGCGGGCGGCATTCAGACCGCCTTCACCCTGAACGGTTTCGACGATAACGGCGGCCGGTACTTCAATACCACTGCCGGGGTCGGTCAGCATTTGGTCGAGCAGTTTCAGGCCCATGAAGTCATCGCCTTCATGACCGTAATTGTCGTAAGGGATACGTGTTACATCGCCCAGTGATACACCGGCACCACCACGCTGGCCTTTGTTACCCGTCACGGCCTGGGCACCCAGGGTACAACCATGATAACCGTTGGTGAACGATACGATACCGGCACGGCCCTTGGCCTTACGGGCAATTTTCAATGCCACTTCCACAGCGTTGGTACCGGTCGGGCCGGTGAACTGAACTTTATAGCTCATGCCGCGCGGCGCCATGATGATGTCCTGAAACGCTTGCAGGAAGCGCTCTTTGGCATCGGTGTACATATCCAGGCCGTGCGTTACGCCATCGCTGGCGATGTAGTCGATCAGCGGCTTTTTCAGCAGATCGTTGTTGTGGCCATAATTCAACGTACCGGCGCCAGCCAGAAAATCGATGTAGGACTGGCCTTCGCGGTTGGTCAGGCGCGCATTCTTGGCCGTGGTGAACACGGTCGGGAATGAACGGCAGTACGAACGAACTTGTGATTCAACCTGGTTAAAAATATCCATGTTGTGTCTCCAATTCTGTGAATTCAAAAAGGGTTAGATAAACAATCTAGCTAAAAAGGTGTTGGAACTGAATCGGGCCGCGTGCCTCAACGACGGATGGGCCCAATGCGGTACAGCTCCTCGGATGTGTGCTTGCCGCCAAAATGCTGCTCTTTATCGAACAAAACGCTGACCTCGAGCTCGGCTTCCCACTCCCGGGCCAGGGACTTGAACAACCGCTGGGATGGCTCGTTATCCGGTGTAATGGTGGTTTCAAGCCAACTGACGGCCGCCATAGAGTCACGCGACATCAGACTCTGGATCATTTTTTTAGCCAGACCCTTGCCCCGCGCGGCTTCACCAACGACCACCTGCCACAAAAAGTAGGTATCCGGGCTGCCCGGCTTTATATAACCGGATACAAACCCTACCAGCTCCCCGTCCAACTCCGCTGCCACGGCGGTGTCGCCGAAATGCGTGGTCTGCAACAAGTTGCAGTACAGCGAATTGGTGTCCAGTGGCGGGCTTTGCTCTACCAGCCTGTGAACGGCCAGACCTTCGTCGGACCGGGGCGTTCTCAATGTGATGCTCATCGTCAGTTGTTCACCTCGTTTGGCGACCCTGCGGCGGGCCGGGCTGAACGTTCATTATGTATCTAATATTTAGTATGCGAATCATTTTAACACAGGTATGCCCCTATAAATCAAGCAAGATGGCCGTATGGAATTAAGAAACCTTTCGCTTTCTAAAATTTAACTTGTGATGTAATGGGTAAAGAGGCTAATCTATATAGCGTCTCAAAATTGTTTCATTAGAGGACGAACCTTTTATCATGCGATATAATCTGGCCCTGATGGGCGACCAAACACCGTGGGTAAAGGACCAGACAATGAAACGAGTGGATGAAGTACTGGTGTCACTGCGACGGATAATCCGCGCCACAGACATTCATTCGAAGCAATTAAGCAAACACAGCGGGCTGACGTCGCCACAGCTGTTGATCCTGATGGCGATCAGCAAGCTGGGCGACGTGACCATTGGCACCGTCGCCAAAGACGTCAACCTGAGCCAGGCCACTGTGACGACCATTCTGGATCGGCTGGAAAAGCGGGATCTGGTGCGGCGAGTGCGCAGCGAGGTAGATCGTCGCCGGGTGCATGCGCAGTTGACCGAGGAAGGCAAAAAAGTGGTAGAGGATGCACCCAGCCCGTTGCAGGAGAGTTTCGTCGAGAAATTCGATCAGCTACCGGAGTGGGAGCAGACCATGCTGCTGTCGAGCGTACAGAAGCTGGCTGAGCTAATGCAAGCGTCAGACATTGATGCATCGCCGGTGCTGTATGTTGGCGACGTCACTCATCATTTAACGGGCACTCAGGGACGCTGAGCCCTGGTCCGACACTGCCCGGGTTGACTATGCCGGGTCAGTGTCAGTGCCGTAGTACTCTTTCCGATGCAGCCCATAGAGCACCCCACCTTCACCGTAATTCCGATCCGTTTCCAGTTTCATCGCCCGGGTCTCTCCTGTATTTGATACAGCACCATCGTACCAATGGCGTGACGCTGCGTTCCATCCTGTGCATTTTTGTAAGGTGGGCTATCAATTGGGCGGCACTGAACTACTTTCAAGAATGAAGCATCGGAGTGAACCGGGCTTCACCTGTGATGGGGGATTACCCCTGTATGAGGGCGGTTGGGCTGGCTACTGCCTGGCTCCAAGCCGGTGGTACCCACCGCCCCGCTTTTCAGCTAACGCTCTGTGTTACCTCAGCCTCTTTCTGCATCACCGAATACAGCTACAGCGGACGTACCGTCAATTGATTGCTGCCCAACCTGACCTGCAGTCGCACGCTGCTGTTGGCGGGTACTGGCAGACTGATGCCCGCCTGGTCATTGCGATCCTGATCCCAGTGGGAAAGATCCAGGACGGCTTCAACCTCAAAGCTGTTGCGGTTGGTGACAATGAGCTCCCATTGCTGTCCGCCCAGCGACTCCGTTCCCAGCGTCACCATATCGGACGAGCCCAGCGACAGGGTGGTCTGGGTTTCCTGCTCGGGCTGATAGTGAGTTTCCAGCAGCGCTACCTGCTGATCCCAGACGGCGACCTGCAGCGGCCCGGCAATGCCCGGCAGGGCCTCGTCGGCACTGAGTGTCATATGCCACTGTCCGGGCAGGCTGTCTTGCTGGCGCGTTGACCAGTTGAAGCGATACTGGTGATCAATACGGTTCAGGGCCACCTGGTCGACTGGTATCCAGGCATGGCTGTTGGCTGGCATCCTGATCGTTTGATCTGAACTCAGTGTCGCCTGGCCACTGCTGTCTCCTGCCTGCGGGCGTCCGATATCAGCACGTTCGGCGGTCGAGGCGGCCATGGCGTCGCGGGCCATCATCATGACCGGTTGCTCGCGACTCTGGGCATAGCTGTAACCGGGTGCAACCAGGTCGTAAACAGCGTCATTGTGGACCACCAGTTGTTGCATCAATACCGGCGTCTCGGCCCGGTAATCAAGGCTGTAACGGATTTCCGCAGAGACCAGGTCATCAAACCAGGCATAAGCCAGGTCATTGGTGCGATCATCGGGCTGATGTACGTGCAACGACAGGCTTTCTTCCTGGTTCTGGCCAACAACCCAGCTGAGCCTGTCCCAGGCCGATTTTGGTAATGATCGACGAACACCAGCCTGTGACAGAATCAGTACATCATCGCTGAGGCTGACCACCGTCCAGGAGCCAGGCCAGCCAGTGACCTGCACCAGCGACCCTTCACTAACCCAGGACACGGTATCGGCCGATCGCCAGGACACCCGCAAATCGGGGTCCGCCGCCGACCACCAGAAGGTTCCTGATGACAGCTGATCTATCGGCAACGGCAGTGGTGTTTCGTCCTGGCGCAGGGTTACAGAGCGGGCTACCCAACTCCCATTGCCGGTCAGGTAAAGCCAGTCGGCAGTGACGGGCTCGAGGGCAACGGCCCAGGGGGTGGCACTGAGCAAGGCTACACTGAGCAGCCCTGTTCGACATACGCTTAACGGCTTCATGATGAATCTCCCTGCAGTCCGGCATGGGCGGTGATGGGTATCACTGAATTGAAACCCAGCGCCCCTTTGTTCTCAGTGTAAAGCGCACAACCGGGATTGTCTTCTCCCTTACAGTGATCACACGCCGGGTTCGACAGCCTGCCTGAACACCCTTACTTCCTGGTCGGATAGGGCACGTACCCATCGTCGCCGGGAACCGGGTCGAACTGATAATTTTGCCAGCGCTGTCGGGCATCGTCGATCAAGGCGGGGGCTGATGCTACAAAATTCCAGTCCATCCGACGCGGACCCAGGGGTTCGCCGCCGAACACAACAAAGTGAGCGCCAGCCTTCCAGTCAATCGCCAGAGTGTCACCGGTTACCAGCAAATGATGCCGCTCTAGGGGTTGTTGCTGAACGCGGAGATCACCCTTCAGCAGATACAGACCCCACTGCCAGGTTGTCGTTGGTTTTTTTATCATGATCTGGCCAGCCTGTTGGCTGCGACTGTCGAGCAATACAAGGGGTGAATCCACCTTGGCTGGCGCCCGGTGTATTTGCCATTCACCCGCCACTAATGTCCAGTCGGCACCGGCTTCGTGCCAGTGGGGTAAGTCTTTGTCCGCTACGTGTTCAAAGCGGGGCGCCCCGGTTTCGGTGGTTTCGGGCTGGGCAACCCAAAACTGCAAACCCTCGATCGGGCTGTCGGTCTGGCGCTCGGCATCCGGGCTGCGCTCCGAATGAGCGATACCACGGCCAGCCGTCATCCAGTTCAAATCCCCCGGCGCTATTATCTGGTCGCTGCCGAGTGAATCCTTGTGCACCAGCTTTCCTGAAAACAGCCAGGTAACCGTAGCCAGACCGATGTGCGGGTGGGGTGGGACGTCAACGCCCTGGCCTTCGGGCAATGTATGGGGGCCCATATGGTCGAGAAACACAAAGGGGCCGCACTGGCGTGCTGCCGCCTGAGGCAGAACCCGGCGAATTGGCAAGCCCATAAGATCCTGTGCACGTGGGCGCAGGATGACCGGATCAGTGGGGGTTGTCATGTAGCCTCATCAATACGTAAGCCTGCAACGCTATGGCGTCATTTTCCTCGAGCTTTTGCCACTGCAGGCCGATGGTGCTGGTGCCTTTTTCGCTATCGAGGACGAATGAACGAACAACGCCCTGCAACCGCACTACCTTTTCGACTGTGCCCAGATCGAGTTTGGTGATCAGGGTAATGATTTCACCGGCATCAATGGCCTGAACTCGCGCGCGCAATCGACCGCCACCGGTACTGAGGTCGATGATTTCCGCGCTATTGCGCTCGCCCTGGTACACCAGAGTCGCATGTACACTGACCTTGGCACGCACCGCCTTGCGCACCTCGCCGAGGAACAGTTGGTTGGGCATCGCCAGATGCAAATGCGGAAAGGGTGCCACCGACACGTGAATAACGTGTGTGCGAAAGGCGCAGGCGCCGTTGATTTTATTGGCGAACAACCGGACGTTCAGGTTGGTATCGAGTTTGACGGAAATCGGGTGACCATGCGCCAGCGGCGTGGTCACGATCACGGATTTACCGGGCCGGTAACCGACCAGTAGGCTGCCGTCACGCTCGGAGGTGTAGTCGTCGATCTCCAGTTGCAACGGTTGTCCGGGCAACAGTTGCAGGGATTCGAAAGTCGCGGTCTTGTTTTCGAGTTTGTCTGTCATGAGGGCTCAAAGTCCATATGCCTTACCACAGAATAGACACTATTTGCGCCAACCTCTACATCAGTTACATCAGTCCGATGCAAGAGTCGCATTCGCGCCCCTTTTTTGGTTCCTGCGCTCCTGACCCGGGTTGCTATCGACGCCGACGCATTAAAACAACCAGGGCCACTAATGCTATTGCCAGCAGGACGCCACTTCCGTAAGTCAGGCCTTCGACCATGGTCAGTCCGAGAATAAAGTTCGGCGAGTAGCCACACATTGTCCAGACTTCGAACACGTTGGGGAACCAGACATCGAGTGGCATCCAGCTCGGAAAACCCGGGTCGAAGCCACACACGCCCTCGTAGGTGCCACGCTCCACCTGCATGGCGCGATAACTGCGCTCCATTAAGCCTGCAATGCTGATCACAACACCCAGTTGTGCTACCAGGCGTGCCCAATGCAGGCGGTGTAGAATGAGGCCGACGCTGCCAGCAATGATGCCTCCCAGCGTCCATACCCGGGCATGAATGCACAATACGCAGGGTGGCTCGCCGAGCACATGCTGATAAAACAGGGCAACGCCTTCCAGGCCCAGGCCCACCAGCACAATGGCCAGCCAGTACCAGGGGGAGAGCACCAGGCGGTGCAGTTGATTCAACATCTCAGATCCTTAATCATCCAAAGCGGGTGTTCTAATGCGTTCCAAAGCGGCTTCATTCTAACGGTATTTCAGACGAAACCGGGAGTTTGTCGGGTTACGGTTTACCGGTCCATGACAGTTCCACCAGAACAGGGTAATGATCGCTGGGGTAAATACCTTGATAGGCGTCATCAAAACGCTGCAGCCGGCCAACCGGGGTTAACGCCGGGGTGACCAGAATGTGGTCGATCGCCGGAATCAGGTTCCAGCCCCGGTTAAAGTGAAAGGTGCTTCCCGCCGGGCGCACCAGGTCGAGCCCCTGCTTTTTCAGAAACCCCATGGGCGACCAGAACGAGGGCGCGTTGAAATCACCAAGCACAACGGTGGGCACGCCAGCTTCCAGCCAGGGCGCAATCCGATCTGCCACCAGTGCAGCCGACAGCCTTCGGTTGCGACCACTGCCAAAATCGAAATGGTTGTTGACCACGACCAGGCGTTCACCACTGTCGCGATGTTCCAGATCAACCCAGGTGGTGAACGCCGGGTAGGAATCGTTGAAGGTTCGGCTGTAGATTTCATTCGGTGTTTCGGAGTAAAAAAACCAGCCCTGATCACGCAATATAAAACGCTCGGTTCGGAAGATGATGGGCTGGGTGATCGGGAATTCGGAGGGGTCGCCGTAGGCGCCGACGCTGTATTCCGGGTAATGCTCCAACACCCAGTCGAGCTGAATATTGTCAGTATTGAAGTGCCCGCCGACAAAGGTCTCCATTTCCTGAAAAGCGATAATGTCAGCCTGCATCTCACCGAGGACCTGAGCTACGGCGTCGCGCCGCTCATCCCAGACGATGTCATCCTGATTCGGCGTGGTGTAGTGAATGTTGAAAGACGCCACCCGCACCGTTTCGGCCTGCGCAGCCAGGGCCCATACCAGCAAGACCCCCGTCCAACTGGCAGGCTTCAATAAAAAAGCTAGCCACCGGGCGCCTGTTACCTGACCGATACCAATCATGAATGCGCTACCGGTACAATGTTTTCATGAATTCTGGCACCGCCAGCGCTCCACGGTGAATATCAGCATTGTAATAGCGGGTGGCGAACGCTTTGTCGCGGGCGTCCTGTTCGCGGAAGTTCGTCACGGTTAGCCCTTTACTCGCCAGCGTACAGCTCCACCAGCCAGAAGGGTAAATCGGTTGGGGGAATGGCAGCGTGTGGTGCGATTCAAACCCGGCGGCACGCATTTCACCGATCATCTCCGCGATCAGGTTGTCGGTATGAAACAGCGGGCTTTCGCTTTGCTGCACCAGCAAACCATCGTCACCCAAGGCGCGCAGACAATGGCCGAAAAATTCACGATTAAACAAGCCAGCAGCCGGACCGACCGGGTCGGTCGAGTCGACGATGATCAGATCCAGATCACCCGGCTTGCAGTTTTTGATCCAGGCGATGCCGTCCTCAAACAGCAGGCTGGCTCTTGGGTCACCATTGGCGTCGCACAACTCCGGAAAATGAATTTCCGAAAGCCGGGTCACCCGTTCATCAATTTCTACCTGCCAGACTTGCTCAAGCCCCGGGTGGCGCAAGACTTCGCGCAACGTACCGCAATCTCCACCGCCGATGACCAGGACTTTTTTCGGATCCGGATGGGTAAACAGCGCCGGGTGCGTCATCATCTCGTGATACAGGAAGTTGTCTTTATCGGTCACCATATAACAACCGTCGAGCACCATCAGCTTGCCCCAGTGCCGGGTCTGATAGATTTCAATGTGCTGAAAAGCGCTTTGCTCTTCATGCAATTTGGCAGTCACTTCCAGCGAGAAGGCCGAGCCTTCCGGTGACCAGACTTCGGTGAACCAGCTTTCGTTTTCGGGCATTACTGACATGAGTGTTCCTGATAATTATGAGCAACCCTAGGGTTGGTGAGGATTGACCAATTAGCTTTGTACGCGCTCGATACGACCCACCGGTTTGAGACTGTGCAGGCGGCGAATTACCCTCGCCAGATGCTGCCGGCTAGCCACCGATATGGTGAGATTCAACCGGCTAATGGTAGCATCGCGTTCCTGCATTTCGATGCTCTCGATATTGGCGTCGGCCTGTGAGACTGCGTTGGCAACGCTGGCCAGCACGCCCCGGGCGTTGCGCATCTCGACCCGCAGGTCGACCACGAACTCGCCCTCCATCGACTTTTCCCAGCGCAGGTGCACACAGCGATCCGGGTCTTTGCGCATCTCGAGAATGTTACGGCAGTTGTCGAGGTGAATCACCATGCCCTTGCCTTTGCTGATGACACCGACGATGGGGTCGCCGGGAATCGGCCGGCAACACTTGCCGTAACTGATCAGCAAGCCTTCGGTACCCTTGACGGTCATCGCCTTGTCGTGACTTTCGCTGCCCTCCAGCGGCGCTTCACGGCTCAGCATGCGCCGTGCCACCACGTAGGCCACCCGGTTACCCAGGCCGATGTCTTCGAGCAGGCTATCTATTTTTTCGAGGCCGTATTCATGCAGCAAGGTGGCCTGGGTCTCTGCGGACAGCGCATCAAGTTCGGTATCGAAATTCTTCAGAGAATTGTTCAGCAGTTTACGACCCAGAGCGATGGAGTCGGCTTGCTTCAGATTCTTCAGGAAATGGCGGATATTCGAGCGCGCCTTGGCCGTGATCACGAAATTGACCCAGGCCGGGTTGGGCCGGGCACCGGGGGCGGTGATCACCTTGATGGTATCGCCGCTTTCCAGCGGCTGGCTCAACGGCGCAATTTGACGGTTGATCAGGCAGCCGACACAGCTGTTACCAATGTCGGTATGCACGGCGTAGGCGAAGTCCACCGCCGTAGCACCCTTGGGCATTTCCAGGATTTTACCCTTGGGGGTAAAGACGTAAATTTCGTCTGGGAACAGATCGATTTTCACGTTCTCGATAAACTCGACCGGGTTGCCGGCCCGCTCCTGCATTTCCAGCAACCCCTTAACCCAGCGACGGGCGCGGGCATGGGTCGGGCTCGACTCGGAGGAGTCGTCGTTCTTGTACAGCCAGTGTGCGGCGATGCCGTGATTGGCCATATCTTCCATTTCCTGGGTGCGGATCTGGATCTCGATCGGCACCCCGTTCATGCCGATCAGGGTGGTGTGCAGACTCTGATAGCCATTGGCCTTGGGAATGGCAATGTAGTCCTTGAAACGATTCGGCACCGGCTTGTAGAAGTTATGCACAATGCCCAGTACCCGGTAACAGGCGTCAACCGAGTCGGTAATAATGCGGAATCCATAGACATCGAGGATTTCCTGCAACGTCTTTCTCTGGTCACGCATTTTGCTGTAGATCGAAAACAAGTGCTTTTCCCGACCGACGACCTGCACCGACAGCGCTTCGTGCTGAATCCGCTCCTGCAATGCCTGGCGGATCTGCACCAGTAATTCCTTGCGGTGACCGCGACTTTGGCGAATCGCCTTGGCGATACGCTTCGAGCGCAGCGGATACAGCGATTCAAACGCCAGGTTTTCCAGCTCGATGCGCAAATCATTGATGCCCAGGCGCAGCGCAATGGGTGCGTAAATATCGAGCGTTTCGCGCGCCTTGCGCCGTTTTTTCTCCGGTGGCATGGCCCCCAGAGTGCGCATGTTATGTAACCGGTCGGCCAGCTTGACCAGAATCACGCGAATGTCCTTGGACATCGCCAGCACCATTTTCTGGAAGTTCTCCGCCTGCTCTTCTTTCTTGGTCTCGAATTCCAGGTGGGTCAGCTTGGAAACCCCATCAACCAGTTCAGCCACGCCCGGGCCGAATTGCTCGCTCAGCGCTTCCTTGGTGACGGCGGTATCTTCGATAACGTCGTGAAGCATGGCGGCCATCAGGCTTTGATGATCCATGTGCATTTCAGAGAGGATGTTCGCCACCGCCAGCGGGTGGGTAATGTAGCGTTCACCACTGCGCCGCATCTGCCCTTCGTGGGCTTGCTCGGCGTAATAATAAGCGCGTTTCACCCGGCGCACCTTTTCCGGTGCCAGGTAAGATTCGAGCCGCTTGGTCAGCGCGTCGACGGTGGGCAAGGCTGGATCGTCCGATAACAGTGGTAGAGGCGCAGTTTTAGAGGCCCCGGCTACATTGAGTGTAATGAAAGCCCGGAACACAGCAATAAAAAAACCGGGTCAGAGCCCGGTTTTTTTATTATCGACAGAGTAGATCAACTGTATTACGACTTCAGATCACTCTTCGAGCTCTTCAAGAATCGACGGTGTAATCTTTTTCCCGGCGATTTCACGCAGCGCAATAACCGTCGGTTTGTCGTTCTCGATCGGTACCAGAGGCTCAGCGCCGTCGTTGGCAATCTGGCGGGCACGCTTGCTGGCGACCATGATCAGTTCAAAACGATTTGCCACATTTTCCAGGCAATCTTCAACAGTGACTCGAGCCATCAAGGTCTCCTACGGGTGTTATAGCCATTACGGACGCGGGATTGTACGCGGATTGAGCAAAAGCTCAAGGGTTCAGCAGCTCTATAAACAACTCACCATGGGTTTGCTGCTGTTTCGACAGCGTCATCCGGTTAGCGATGAAGATGGCGCAGAGCTCGTCGAGGGACTTGTAGAAGTCGTCATTAACCACGACAAAGTCGTACTCGTGGAAATGCGACATCTCGCTGGTGGCGTCTTTCATGCGCCGGGCGATCACGTCTGCGCTGTCCTGGGCGCGCTTTTCCAGCCGTTCCTGCAATGCTTCGCGCGACGGCGGCAATATGAAAATCCCTTTGGTATCCGGCATTTGCCGGCGTATCTGCTGGGCACCCTGCCAGTCGATTTCCAGAATCACATCGTGACCCTGATCCAGCTGGCTCTGCACCCAGACCTGGCTGGTGCCGTAATAGTTGTCGAACACCTGGGCGTGTTCCAGAAACTCACCCCGCTCCACACTCGCCAGAAAGGTCTCTGCCGTCACAAAATGGTAGTGCTGGCCATCTTCCTCACCAGGGCGCATCGGCCGGGTGGTGTGTGAGATCGACAGATACACAAAGGGCAACCGCTTGATCAGCGCATTTACCAGGCTGCTCTTACCCGCTCCCGAGGGCGCCGAAATCATATAGAGCGTGCCGGGGGCGACGGTGCGCTTGCCGGAAGTCGGTGCGTTGGTTGCTGGAGTCTGGGAAGAGGAGGGTGCGCTCATCAATTACATGCCTTGTCGGGTGGGGGCTTACGTCAGGCCGGGCATTATAGGCTGTTTTTAAGGGTGGGGCGAACCCTGGGAGTCTGCCGGACTTAGGGGGATTGAAGCGAGGGAGTCTGGCTTCCGGGACAGACCGTGGTAGGCTGTTAAACAGTCGGATGGAGCCGGGTATTCATCAATTGGATGATGCCATCACCCGGGACAGGTCGTTTCACGGAGGTCAGTTTGAACGCAGTAACGTCGCCCGAATCACCCAATTTTGGTTTCCTGGCAGAGCATGACCCCCTGTTCGCTGAACTGGGGCAGGCCGCCGAACGTGCGTTCTCAAGTGACCCCAACACCTCCCTGATCAAGTTACGACAGCTCGGCGAAGCAATGGCCCAGCATCTGGCGGCGCAAGCTGGCCTCGAATTTGACGACCAGACCTCCCAATCCGACCTGCTCTACCGCCTGAACCGTGAGCTGCGGCTGGAACCGCAGGTCAAAGAGCTGTTCCACACCCTGCGCATTGAAGGCAACAAAGCGACCCATCAGTTTCGCACCCGCCACAAAGAAGCGATGGACGGGCTAAAGCTCGCGCGCGAGCTGGCCATCTGGTTTCATCGCTCTTTTGGCAAAGCAGGCACTCACTTCAAGCCCGGGCCTTTTGTCTCACCGGCCGACCCCAGCGCCGAGTTGCGGCAACTGCATAACGACATCGAAAAGCTGCGCCACGAACTGCAACAGGCCAACACAGAACTGGACAGCAGCCAGCAGCTAAGCGAACTGGTCGCACGGGAAAAAGACGAATTCGAAGCCCTGGCCCACGCCATGGATCAGGAATCCCGCGCGCTGGCGGAACAGGCCCGCAACCATGAGCAAGCCCTGACACAGCAGCAAAGCCAGTATGAGCAAACGATTAAGGCGCTCCAAACGCAACTGAATAGCCAGAGTGAAGCGACGGTCAAAAAACACCGTCAACAGGTCGCGCAACAGACCCAAGCGGCCAGCGATACGCTGGTGCTGAATGAAGAACTCACCCGGTTACTGATCGACCAGCAACTCGTCGAAGCAGGCTGGGAGGCCGACAGCCAGGAACTCACTTACCGGAGGGGCGGACGCCCTGAAAAAGGCACCTACCGGGCCATCGCCGAATGGCCCACCGGGAGTCAGGGCAACAAAGGCCGGGCAGACTACCTGCTCTTTGCCGGGCTGGTGCCCATCGCCGTGGTTGAAGCCAAGAAGGAAAACGCCAACGTCGCCGGGAAAATCGACCAGGCGGAACGGTACAGCAAGGGCCTGAAAGTGGCACCGCCGCTGCTCGGTGCCTGGGAACTGACCGGTCGAACCATCGCCTGGCCTGCCGAAGAAGAGGGCCACTTCTTAGTCCCGTTCGTGTATTCCTGCAACGGTCGACCTTATGTGCCGCAGCTTGCCGAACAATCCGGCACCTGGTTTCGGGATGTTCGGGAGCCCAGCAACACCCGAAGAGCACTGCCTCAATTCCATACGCCGGGTGGGTTGCTCGATTTGCTGGAACGCGACAAGGAAAACGCCGAAAAACTCCTCAAACAGGAGCCCTTTGGCTACCTGAAACTGCGCGATTATCAACAAAATGCCATTATCGCCACCGAAAATGCTCTGTCTCACGGCATTCGATCCGCCTTGCTGGCCATGGCGACCGGCACGGGGAAAACCCGCACCATCATCGGTTTAATGTACCGCTTCCTGAAAGCCGAGCGCTTTCGGCGCATTCTGTTTCTGGTCGACCGCACGGCCCTGGGCCAGCAAGCCATCGATGCGTTTAACGAAGCACCGCTTGAGCAAAGCCACACCCTGAGCACCATTTACAACGTCGCCGAACTGGGCGACATGGCCGCAGAAGCCGAAACCCGGGTGCAGGTCGCCACCGTTCAGGCCATGGTGAAGCGCATTTTCATGAGCGATGCACCACCGCCGATCGACCAGTTCGACTGCATCATCATCGACGAAGCCCACCGGGGGTATACCCTTGACCAGGACATGACCGAGGGCGAACTGGCCACGCGCGACACCAGCCAGTACATCTCCAGCTACCGGCGCGTGCTGGACTATTTCGATGCGGTCAAAATTGGCCTCACCGCCACCCCGGCCAAACACACCAGCGATATCTTCGGTAAACCGGTGTACACCTACTCCTACCGGGAGGCCGTGGCCGACGACTGGCTGATCGATCACGAACCGCCGATCCGCTATGAAACCCTGCTCACTCAAAACGGCATTCAGTTCGAGAAAGGCAAGCCCGTCGAGGTGATCAACACCAAAACCGGCGAAATTGATACCACCGAGCTCGAAGACGAACTGACCTTCGAGGTCGATACCTTCAATCGCAAAGTCATCAACGAGAACTTCAACCGGGTAATTTGCGAACAACTGGTGCAGGAACTGGACCCCTTCGGCGACGAGAAGACCCTGATCTTCTGCGCCACCGACCTGCACGCCGACATGGTCAAACGCCTGCTCGACAACGCTTTCAAAGCCCTCTACAACGGCAGCTACAACGAAGCGGCCGTCGCCAAGATCACCGGCCAGAGCGACAAGGTGAACCAGCTGATTCGCCGCTACAAGAACGAGCGCTACCCCAGCATCGCCATCACCGTTGATCTGCTCACCACCGGCATCGACGTACCACCCATCTGCCACCTGGTGTTCATGCGCCGCATCCGCTCGCGCATTCTGTATGAGCAAATGATCGGCCGTGCCACCCGCCGTTGCGATGAGATAGGCAAAACCGTCTTCCGCATTTACGACCCGGTCGACATCTACGCCGCCCTGCAAGACGTGAACACCATGAAACCCCTGGTAAAAGACCCGAACATCACCCTGGAACAACTGGTGAACGAGCTCACCGACGACGAGCAACTGGAAAAGGCCCTTAACAGCCCCGGAGAAACACCAGACGAAAGCCAGGCCGAAGTCGTGCTCAGCCAGCTCAGCCAGAAACTCATGCGAGTGCTGCGCAAGGCCGAGAACAAAGCCGAGTCGAAACCCGCGCTCCGGCAAAAGCTCGACGACCTTCACGAGCTCTGGGGGGTCGAACCCAAATCCCTGCACCAGCACCTTCACCAACTCGGCCCGCGCCAGGCTTCGGAATTCATGCGCGAACACAGTGGCCTACTGAACCAGTTGGAAGATGTAAAAGCCCTGGCCGGCAGCGACTACATGCCACTGATCTCGCAGCACAAGGATGAAATTCGGGATCGAACCCAGAGTTACGGTGTTCATCAGCGCCCGGAAGACTACCTCGACAGCTTTAACCAGTTCATTCGGGACCAGCTCAACCAGTCCGCCGCGCTGTCGGTCGTCGTCAACAAACCCCGCGACCTCACCCGGGAGCAGCTCAAGGAAGTCAGGCTTCTGCTCGACAACCACGGCTACTCGGAAGCCAACCTGCAAAGCGCCGTGCGCAACCAGACCAACAAAGACATCGCCGCCAGCATCGTCGGCCACATTCGCCGCGCCGCCCTGGGTGAAGCCCTGAAACCCTTCGAGCAACGGGTCGCCGAGGCCATGGACCGCATTTACACCCAACACAGCTGGACCCCCAATCAACTCAAATGGCTGCAACGGCTGGCCCAGCAACTGGTGCACGAAGTCATCATCGACCGGGCTTTCGTTAACCACCGCTTCGCCGACGACGGCGGCGCGAAGCAAATGGACAAGGTGCTGGGCGAGCAGCTGGATACCGTGCTGGAGGAAGTGAATGAGGCACTGTGGCCAAATGCCGGGCAATCATGACATGTATAGAAAATGCGAAAATCTATACATGTTGATGTACACATACCTGAAAATCATCATTTTCTATACAGGTTTCCTTCGCGGCATTGGCTTGATTAACGCCCTTAGGGTCGCTATAGTTTCCGGTAACACACCCGCCAAGCCTATGGTTGCTTGCAACTACGCTCAAATCGCGCGGGTTTTTTATGCCTGCCATTCGCCAGTACGCCACTGAGATAGGGCGATGACAACCTTTAATAAACCCGCCATCTCCCCAGACGATCAAGTCGTCCTGCTGGAAGCGCGCGGTCTTACCATAAACGATCGCACCGGGGCGCAGGCATTTCTGCGATCGGTCAGTTTCTTTCGCCTTACGCCTTATATGCGACCCTTTCAGGTAAACAGCAACCACCAATTCGTGCCCGGAACAGGCTTTCGCCAACTAGCCGAGCTCTATGACTTTGACCGCCGTTTGCGACTATTGGTGATGGACGCGATTGAACGCGCGGAAGTGGCGACCCGAGCACAAATCAGCAACCACATGGGAGCCAGCTATGGCAGTCACTGGTATTTGCAGGCAGCACATTTTAAAAATCAACACCAGCAGACTCGTCTCTTGGATGAAATCCGCGAAAAACAACAACATCAGTTGCGCGACTATCACCGGGAATGCAAACGGATTGAACAACTGAGAGCCTCTCCCGACCGCAAACAGGCTCTCAAGCAACGGCGCCAGAAAGAAAGCTATGCTCGCCACTACATCCTTACCTATACAGAACCTGAGCTGATGCCTAACTGGGCAATGCTGGAAGAAATCACACTCGGCACACTCTCGCATCTATACAAAAACCTGAGCCGCGACAGTGACAAAAAAGTCATAGCCAGAGCACTGGCACTCGAAGCGCCCCTGTTAGAGTCATGGCTGCACACGTTAACGGTTGTACGCAACATCTGCGCGCACCACAGCCGCTTGTGGAACCGGGAACTGGGCATCAGACCCGCAACACCCAAAAGCCCACGAGTTTCATGGCCCTCGTACCTTAGAGACGACACCCGATCGCTGCACACTCGAATTGCCGTGATTCTGCCCATATTGCAGCACTTTATGTTGCACTGTGCACCACACGCCAGTTGGAAACAGCGACTATTCGAGCTTTGTGCGGAATTCCCTGACATTCCCCTGCGAGCTATGGGCCTGCCTATTACCTGGCAAAACGATGCCTTTTGGCTTCAACAACCCAATTACTGAGAGACTCATGACCAACAACGACATCGTCCAAAAGCTCTGGAACCTCTGCGACGTGCTGCGCGACGACGGCATCAACTACTCGGACTATGTGACCGAACTGGTCCTGCTACTGTTTATTAAAATGGTGCACGAGAACACCGAAGCCGGCACCCTGAAAAAACACCCCTTGCCCGAAGGCTGCCGCTGGGTCGACCTGAACGGCAAATCCGGCATCAACCTGCTGAACGACTACAAACGCATACTGCTCAGCCTCTCGACCGGCAGAGACGGCGACGGCACGGAAGTGCATAACGACCCTTTGATCAGCGCGATCTACGCCGACGCCCAGACCCGACTGCGCGAACCTCGCCATCTGGAACAGATGATCAAAACGCTCGATCAGATCGACTGGTTCAGCGCCCAGAAAGACGGCCTGGGGGACCTGTACGAAGGCCTGCTGGAAAAAAACGCCAACGAAACCAAATCCGGCGCGGGGCAGTACTTCACCCCCCGCGCCCTGATCAACACCATGGTGCAGTGCCTGAAACCCCAGCCCGGCGAACGCATACAGGACCCGGCCGCCGGCACCGGCGGCTTTCTGATAGCCGCGCACGAATACATCAAAAGCCAGACCGATGATCTGTACACACTCACCGACAAAGCCAAAACCTTCCAGACCACCCAAGCCTACACCGGCATTGAACTGGTGCCCGGCACCCGCCGCCTGGCGCTGATGAACTGCCTGCTGCACGGCATGGAAGGCGACGAAGAAGGGGTGATTCACCTTGGCAACGCCCTAGGCCAGCAAGGCGCGAACCTGAGCAAGGCCGACATCATTCTCGCCAACCCGCCCTTTGGCACCAGCAAGGGCGGCGACGCCAGCATCACCCGCGACGACCTGACCTACAAGACCAGCAACAAGCAACTGGCCTTCCTGCAGCACATCTACCGCAACCTGAAACCCGGTGGCCGCGCCGCCGTGGTCTTGCCAGACAACGTTCTGTTTGAAGCCGGTGTCGGCACCGAGGTACGGCGCGACCTAATGAACAAGTGCAACCTGCACACCATTCTGCGCCTGCCCACCGGCATCTTTTACGCCCAGGGCGTGAAAACCAACGTGCTGTTCTTCACCAAAGGCAGCGCTAAAGACAAGCATCAGGAAGAAAACTGCACCGAGAACGTCTGGGTCTACGATCTGCGCACCAACATGCCCAGTTTTGGCAAGCGCACTCCCTTCGGCCAGCCGCATCTAAAACCTTTCGAAGCCGTCTTCTCTCCCCTCGCCGCTTCTGGGGGAAAGGGGAAGACAGCCACAGCCGCCCATCCAACCGGCCGCACCGAAGGCGAATGGAGCTTCCATTCCGACAAAATCGAACTGCCGGAAGCCACCAAAGCCACCGACGAAAACCAGGGCGTCGACGAACGAATGATTCACAGCCGCTGGCGTTGTTTCTCGCGAGAGTGGGTTGCCGAGCACAAAGGCGACTCGCTGGACATTGCCTGGTTGAAAGACAGCGACAGTGTGGATGCGGCGAACTTGCCGGAGCCGAGTGTGTTGGCCGGTGAAGCGATGAGTGATTTGGTGCAGGCTTTGGGAGAACTGGATGGGTTGATGCGGGAGTTGGATGCTGGGGAAAAGGCTGACGGGGCTCGGGTATTGATGAGTGAATTGTTAGATGGTGTTAAATAATGGTAGATGCGCTAATCCCACAGCAGTGGGTCTCTGTTCCATTAAACGAAGTAATTCAGCGTATAGTGGGCGGTGGAACCCCGAGCAAAGCCAAACCTGAATACTACAGAGGCGAAATCCCTTGGATGAGTGTCAAGGACATGAACAAGCATGTCCTCCTGGATACAGTCGATCACATATCGCAAGAAGCGGTGGATAACAGTAGTACTAATGTTATACCAGCAGGCACGCCAATTATTGCAACACGTATGAGCCTCGGGAAAATTGTTGTCGCTAACTTCGACTCGGCAATCAATCAGGATTTGAAAGCGCTCTTCCTACCCTCCAATTTAAATCGGAACTATCTGATTTACTGGTATCGGTCGATTGCGCGAACAATAGAGCAAATGGGTACAGGCACCACAGTCAAGGGAATAAGACTGGAGGCTTTAAAGGAGCTGGATTTCTCACTACCACCCCTCGCTGAACAAAAAGGCATCGCCGACAAACTCGACATCCTTCTGGCCCAAGTGGAAAACACCAAAGCCCGCCTCGAACGCATTCCGCAAATCCTCAAACGCTTTCGCCAGTCCGTGCTGGCTGCGGCGGTTAGTGGGCGGTTGACGGAGGAGTGGCGAGAGCAAACATGCCCTCCTCAAGTGGACCTTCAAAAAATTACAGATTTGTTATTTAACGATGGAATAACGACCGGGAACTTTGGAAAAAAGTTAGATCGAGCCCCGAAATACAGTGATGGAGAGCTTGAACTAGCAATTAAACATATTGAGGGCTGGCCATTCGTTAGAGTAGGTGAAATTTGCGCTTGTATAGTTCCAAATAGAGACAAACCGAAATCATTCAGCGGTGGGTATCACTGGCTCTTAACACCTAACTTTAACGAACAAAGTATTTACATCAACTATCGCGATGTAGAGCTCGGATTGAGTGAAAAAGAAGTCAAAGACTACAAAGCTAAAGTTATTCCAGAAGGTAATGTTGTGATGACCTGCGTGGGCCGCCTTGGGCTATCTGCAGTTATTGAAGAGCCATCTGTAATCAATCAACAGCTCCATGCTTTTATAGTTAATAAAAATATTTTATCTGAATACTTATCTTTTTGCATTCGAGCAAACCGAAGGTTTTACGAATCCAGGTCAACCTCAACTACTGTCAATTACCTTAATAAGCTCGCCTGCAATTCATTGCCTATACCCTTACCCACTATTAGCGAGCAGACCGAAATCGTCCGCCAAGTAGACCAACTCTTCGCCTACGCCGACCGCATCGAACAACAAGTCAACAACGCCCTGGCCCGAGTCAACAACCTCACCCAGTCCATCCTCGCCAAAGCCTTCCGGGGCGAACTCACCGAGCAGTGGCGCAAGGACAACCCAGACCTGATCAGTGGCGAGAACAGTGCCGAGGCTTTACTGGAGCGCATCAAAGCTGAGCGAGCTGAGGCAAAGCCCGCCAAACGATCAAGGAAAGTCAGTGCATAACCACCGCAATCACTAACAGGGAGATTCAATAATGGACAAGCAACTGCATCACAGCCTGAACCAGCGGCTGCAACGGCTGGACTAGGAGTCTGTCGGACTTAGGGGGATTGAAGCGAGGGAGTGGGATGGCGAGATCAAATGTTCGCAAATTTCGTGTGCATAGTGGGCCTATGTGCTCGACATTTGCGGGCATTTGGGCCGTCGTCCCGCTTCCGCAGCCAATTCATCCTAAGTTCGACAGACTCCTCGCAATCGGATATCGAGTTCTGGTTTGCCCGAGACCTGCAGCAGCCACTTGGCTACGCCCGTTGGGAGAATTTTCTCACAGTGATCAATAAGGCTATAGCTGCCTGCACCGGCACGGGAATAGTGGTTGAGGACCATCTTCGTGGCGTCACGAAAATGGTCCCACTCGGTAGCGGCTCAGACATGACGTACGGCTAACAAGTTCTCTCTTTCTGTTACCGCCTAGCAAACGTTAACACTGAGTCATAAGACACAGTGTGCTAGTATTTAGAGGCTCAGTTATGTAACACCATCATTTACAGGTGGCTCGTGGGAAAACACATAAATATCAAAGACTTAGAGTCAAGCCTTCTGGGAGTTGGGTTGTACACGCCCGCCGAGGCGGCGGCTTACACAGGCATTGATGCAGCGCAGATCCGCCGCTGGTTGTTTGGCTATACGTCTGGTGGAAAGCACCATGAGGGCCTGTGGCACACTCAATTGGAAGGTGAGCTTGAACAAGCCCTGAGTTTTCATGACTTGCTGGAAATTCGCTTTGTGAATGCATTCCGCCGCCACGGTGTCAGCCTACAGGCTATCCGCAGGGCTTCCACTTACGCCCGGGAAACGTTCAACCAGCCATACCCCTTTACCTGCAAGCGCTTTCAAACCGACGGGCGCAGTATTTTTGCCACCGTCCTTGAGGAAACCGGTGATGAGTCACTGTTGGACCTGGTAAAAAGACAATATACGTTTACACAGGTCATCAAACCCTCACTCTACCGGGGTATCGAATACGACAACGGCAAAGCCCTACGCTGGTATCCTCTCAGCCGCAACCAGAATGTGGTTCTGGATCCTATGCGTAATTTTGGAAAGCCGATTCTCACAGGCAGCGGAATGACTGTAGATGCTATCGTCACCGCCTGGCATGCTGAAGGGCAGCATGCGCGTCGAGTTGCCGCCATTTACGAAGTGCCCTTGGCTGAAGTGGAGGCAGCTATTCAGTTCGAGCAAAGGACCGTTGCTTGAAATTTTTACTGGACAATAACTTACCACCTTCCCTCGCGAGAGCCCTCAATGAACTATCTTCAAGCGAAGGCCATACCGTCGTTCATTTGACTGAAAAGTTTTCCCGTGACACACCCGATATCGAATGGATCGGTACCCTCAAGACCGAGGGTGATTGGGTTATAGTCTCTCAGGATCAATTTAAAAAAAGCGATCTGGAAAAACAGGCATTTCGTCGGTCAGGGTTAACCGTGTTCTGCCTGGCTAAACACTGGAGCAGCGTTTCGTATTGGGAAAAGGCACACCAGATCGTCCGTTGGTGGCCATCAATTATGGCTCAATCTGAACTTCTGGTCGGTGGGGCCGCACTACGCGTACCATGGCGCTATGTTGCCAAAGGGCGATTTGAACAAATAAAATGATCGATCAGCTGGCACTGATTTCGAGGTTAATGACGACTTTGATCCATCAGAGTCAGCTCATCCAGCTTTAATCCTTCCGCCTTTGCCTGTTCTTTGAATCGGGCCGCCACCGCTCATTCACGTCCGGCCTTCTACTCATGTACCCACTTGAATCGTCGCTTGAGATCATTACAAAACTTCATGTCTAACAGCCCACGGTGTTGCAGTTGGCCTACTACGATGCCCGGTGAAATTGACATATCCACGGCAAATTCGCAGATACGCTGCTTGCTGAACACGCCTTCCGCGATAAAGGCCATAAATGCCTTGGGCGGTATCAACTGAGCCTCGGCAAAACGGTTCGCTTCTTGCTCTTTCTCCGCATCCAGCCCATTGGTTCCTTCCAGAAACATTTCTCTCTTTCCATGCAGTAAGATGTGCCCCGCTTCATGAAAAAACGTAAACCACAGGTGATCATCGCTCTTATATCGCAGGCTGAGTTGAATCAGCGCCTTGTCTTTATTGAGCCACCGGGTTGCACCGCTGATACCCGTCTTGGGCAAGGCTGGAACAAAAACGACGGCTACACCGGCCTCGGCACACAGGCGCTGCAACTCGGGCACAAAGTGATCCGGGTCTGCAGTAGTCAACGACCGTACCTGCTCCAATACGGTTCGAAAGTGGCTTTTATCATAGGGTTCACACACAATCCCGGAAGCCTGCAGTTCACCCTGTCGCAGCCAGGCTGACACAGACTCCGGGAAAATTTCATGTTTGTTGTGTTGGCGATAAGCGATGCTCAAATTAGGCCACATTTGCTGCCATTGCTTCACTTCCGCAATGCCAAAGAAATTGAGTAATTCGACCAACTGCGCTTTTTGGTCTTTATATTTTTTGATCCAGCCTAACTTGACCATGTCACTGACAGGCACACGTTTCAGCCAGTCCAGGTCATCGGCCAACTGCTCTTCTTCGTCCAACCGTGCCAGGACCTCCCGGTAGTTGGCTTCAAGATTAAGCCAATAATCACAGGGCATGCCCAGCGCACGCTCGAACTTGATCGCCGTATCTGGCGTGATTGAGGCTTTGGCCTTCAAGATGGCAATGAGATGCTTGGGGGTCAGGCCGGTGCGATTGGCCAGCTCTTGCTGGGTCATGCCCCGGATCTCGAGCTCGTGTTCAAGGACTTCGCCCGGGGTTACCGCGTAGTCGGGGATGTATTCGTTCAGGTGATTACCCATGGGTATCCTCCACGCCTTTAATCTTAATAGCTGTCACCTGAGCCCAATCCAATCCTCCCTCAGATCGCATTGGAAAAGGGTCATGGTTGGGAATAAAGGTCAGCCGGTATGGATGATCAAGGTCGAGTGATAGTTGGCCTTTCCGGTTACCTGTCAGCTCATGACAGCGGTGAGGCGGACTGTACGGCGGTGCGAAGGCAGCCAGACTGGGCGCAGCCCTCAATTGGGTCATGAGGATCTTCAGCTTTTTCGTGCGACGATCACCAAATGCCTTCTCCATGGTCTTTGCTTCACTGAGCTGTTTCATGAGCTTTTTGGAAGAAAAAACAATATCCATATAAAAACCTTAACCTATCTGGTTAATAAAATATCATATGTTTTGGTAAAGTGAAAGCGGTTGACCAATAGCAAACCGTTTCTTGCACCCGTTTTAGTCAGTTTTCCCCAACTTATAGGCACACGGTATTACAGTTGACTGAAAAGTTTGCCAGGAGTCTGTTGGATTTAGGGGTATCGATGCAAGATAGCTTCCGTGCTTTGGCGCTTATCTCCACTGTAGCCAAATAGCCTCCTGCTCAAGCGCAAGCCCGCTGCGTTGCATCACGTCCATCAGGCACTTCAATTCAGGCTCTTCCCCCGGCGTTCCTTCAAGCCCTTGCGCAGCGGCTCGAAACTCTCGTTGTGTATCCTGCCAGAGGGCGTTACTTCCAAATCGTTGCAGTTTCTGATGCCAGTCGGGCATCAGCCAGAAGCGGGCACGCGAGCCAAGCTGCTGTTTCAATCTGAGGTAGTTGAACAAGCCCACGCCGTCGTAATCCGGAAACAGGGTGACACTGATGTTCGCCTGTTGCGCTAGCCAGTCGATCAGGTGGTTGCGCAAGTGGCCGCTGTACCAGGCGAGGCTTGTGGCGTCGGTGCCTGGTAGCCAATCGGTTCGGTCGAACAGGGCCTGGTTTTCAACCAGCCAGATAGGGCTGTTGGTGCGCCAGATCTCCTCTGTCGACGGGGTAATGGCGAGCACGCCAGCACCCTGGGTTTGGGTTTGCAGATTCAGATCCAGTGTCTGGCCATGGTCATGTTGCCACACCGGATCGCCACGGGCTTTCAGCAGCAGGTAGTATTGGTCGTGCCCGTGTGTCCCGCCTTTACTGGAACGGGTGTGACCGAGGTTGGCCGCACGCCCGGGTAGGGTCTCGTCCGTTACCGTTCCGGCAAAGGGCGAGAGGTCAGCCAAGTGCTGTTCGACGATGCCCGGGTGTACCATTCGAAATACGCGCCCACGGCCACTGCGTTGTTGCTGAACCGCTCCGGTTCGCTGGCTGAAGGCATCCAGTGCGCGCTGTTGTGACACCGTCAGCGCTGAGGCGGAGACAAACCCGTCCTCCGCTTTTACCAGTTTGAGCAGGGCGGCTCTGAGCGGCGTGTTCATGGTGTCAGCTCGTCGGCGGACAGCGGTTCAAGAATTTGCCAGCTGTCCCGGCTGATGTGATTTTGGCCCTGGTGATGGTGAATCGGTACGCAGTATCGCACCGTGGTCAGTGGCGCCGGTGAGGCAAAGATCAGTGAAAAACCAAAGTCCTTCGCGGTGGCGATCAGGCTGGTCTGGTTGCGGCTGTCCAGTGCCAGGGCTTCGTCGAGGTAGCAAATGGCGTGCAGGGCATGGCGTTTGTCCTGCATCAGGTGCAGCATGGCGAGACCGGTCACCAGCTTGGCCATCAGCACGGTGCCGTTGGAGGCGGCGCTGTCGATGTCTTCAAAGGATTCGGGTTTCTGATCTTTCTTGCCCACCACGAACACAAGCCGAAACAGGTCGGCGACTTTCAGGCCCTGGCGTGCGTTGCCTTCGTTGATCAGTATCTGCTTGGCGCGGTCGAGTTTGGCGTCGTCGAGCACGCTTTGCTGATTGAACAGCTCGAAGCTGTCACCGGTGTTTACCTGATCCGCTTTGTCGATAAGCACATCGATGGCTTCGACCAGATGCGGTTCATCCTCGGCTTCGATCTTGAAGATGTTCAGGTCAGACAACTGGCGATGACCGATCAGCCGATTAAAGCTGTTCATTTTGCTCTGGAAACTCAACAGGCCATCGCGCAGTTCGCGCAAGCTGGCGGTCACGTTGACCACGGCGCTGCGGGCTTTCTTTTCGAGGGCTTCGTGTTCCTGCGGCAACTGATGGCTGAAGTCGATGATGCGCTTCAGTTCCTGATCTCTGGATTCGCTGTACTGGTATTTGGTCAGACCCCCGGCATGGAGTTCATTCAGGCCAGCATTCAGGTCGGCATTGAGCTGTTGCAAGGTGCGGCAGTCACGCTGATATTGCTGCAGATGGTCGGCCAGCTGTGCCAGCGACCAGTCCGCTTCACCCAGCCACCGGTGGTGGGGTAAGTCAATGAGGTAGCTGTATTCCTCGGCGGTATCGGCTCGGTTGTCACGCAGTTGTGTGATGCTGCGATGGTCATGCTGCAGGTCGTCCTGTTTGCGATGGACGTCGTTTAACCTGTCTTGTAGCTGAGCGCCGTGTTCTTTGGCGGTCTCCAGTTGGTGAGTCACTTCTTCCAATTCACTGGTGAAGCCCTGTTGCCGGGCCTGCCGTTCGGGTTCGCTCTGCACCAGCGTCTGTAACTGATCGAAATCGGCCAGGTCCTGCTCGCGCTGTCGGCTTTCCCGGGCCAGGGCCGATTTACGTTCCTGAGTCTGTTGTAACGATTGGGCGGCGTCGAGTTGTTGTGCCAGATCGCCGAGCTGGCGCTCTGTGTCGGCAATCTGTTCGTCGAGCTCGGCCGGAGTCAGTTGCTGGTGTTGCGGGCTGAGCTCGGTCAGGCTGAGATCGAGCCCGGCGAGCTTTAGACGGTCCGCCGAGGTGTTTGACAGCGCAGACCGCAAAGCTTGCACATCCAACTGATAGGCATCAGGCGGCAACACCAGTGCCTGACCATTGAGCGCCCGGTTGAGTCGATCCAGTTCGTCGGCAGGCAATTGCTGGCTGAGCGTCAGGTAGAGGTTGTCGTTCAGGTGCCGCTGCTGTTGTTTCAGGGTGTGCAGGCGTTGCTCCTGCTCTTTGCGGTCGCGTTCAATCACCGCCGGAGAACGGCCGTCGGCCTGGTTCAGTATGGTGATGATACGCTCCAGTTCAGCCTGAACTTGCCGGTATTCCTGTTCCAGCGCAGAACGCTCGGTGACCAGCGCAAAGCGCTGTTGCAAGGCATCCTGTTGGGTCTTTTGTTTTTCCAGATCTGTCAGTGTTGTTTGCAGATCAATTTGTCGCCGGGTTAACTGCCGGTCCCGGTCGGTCAGCGCCTGTTGCTGCTGGCCCAATGTTTCAACCTCGGCTACCAGCCGGGTCGCTTCCTGTTCATAGTGTGCCTGCCAGTGCGATAACCCGTCATCGATGCGCGGTCGCCAGTCGATAATTTTGCCGCGCAGCGTCAGACGTGCCTCGTAGTTTTGCTCCAGGGATTCAATGCGCTTTACTTGATCTCTGGCCGCCAGGTACTGGGCCCGGTCGGCATTGACGTCGTGAAAGGCCTTGTCCCACTCCTGCTTGAAGTCGATCCCGGCAGGTCGCGGCGGAATATCTGCAACAGATAGGTTTTGACTTCGGTTGAAGAGAGTTTGTCGAGCCGCAGGGTGCGGGTTAGTACCTGCTGGAACACCTTTGAGTCGGAGGCATTTTCCAGTTTAAAGACCGTAAAATCGGGCTCGACACTGCGCCGTTTCTGGTTACCGCCGTAAATCAGCCGGGCGAAGTCGGGGGCATCGTATTGAAATACCGTGCGGCCCTTGCTGGCCAGGTGGGCAATCAGTTCTGGTTGCTGAACCAGCGTGCCTTGCTCCTGGCGAAAGTCATCCAGCTTCAGTTCGCCCTTGTAGGCGAAGTAGACGTACTCGTTGCTGGCCCCCTTACCGACACAACCAAAGACCACAGTACCCGTCTGTGGCAGCACGACTTCCAGCAGAATGTAGGCGCTGTTATTGGGAAAATAGAAGGTGCGCGTTTTAGCCCAGTCGTGCGAGCCGAAATCCATGCGCCTGCGGTCGATGATTAGCAGAAACTGCAGCGCGTTGATCAGGCTGGTCTTGCCGGTGTTGTTCGGGGCGATCAGGGAAACGGCGTCGTCCAGTGGCAGTTCGGCACGCTGATAGCCAGCACTGCCTAACAGGACCAGTCGCTGAAAACCGTAGCGAATCATCGGGTGTCCTCGTCTGGCTCGTCCATTGCCGGGACGGTCGTCTCGTCCGTTAACTGTTCAGCAAGCGCTTCGAAATGGTCCAGATAGCGACAAACGGCGGGCAATAGTTGCCAGTGGCCAGCTTCACGCCGGGCAAAGCCAAAGGTTTCGGCGCGCTCCATCAGGGCCAGCAACGCGTCGACATCCAGCCCCTCAGCCTGAAGCAGCTCCTGGTGGTGTTCACCGGCGGTGGTGAACAGGGCACGGTCGATGGGCCAGTCGCTGAAGCGACTCAGCGCTTTGCCTGCGTCAGCCTGGGTGTCGAAAATCACCATAAACAGCAAGGCGAACTGGCGTGACTGCTGACTGAGCGTGGTGCTTTTTTCATCGGTATGAAACCAGGCGAAGCCGCGCCCGTCGATGCGCAGTTCATAGCCCAGTGCCTGAAACAGGGCCGCGTAGGCTTTCTGTTCCTGCTCAAGCTCAGCCCACAAAGCCGCATCGGACAGCCGGTTCAGGTGTTTGCCACTGTTAAAGTGCCTGAACAGGTCGGCCAGATGCGGCAAACGAGTCAGGTCAATGGCTTGGGTCATGGGATACCTCGTTCTGCGACGTTGCCCGGGCCTGCACATGGTGCGGATAATACCGCACCCGAACCGTTTGTAACGGGGTGCGGACTTCCTCGGCTTGCAGGCACGCCTGCCAGTCGGGCTCGCGCACCAGTTCATCGTAGAGGCGCAACAGCGTCGCGTCTTTGAGTTGCGGGTAGTGTTGTTGTAGCCAGAGCAGCAGGTTGTCGACCGGCAAGGCTCGCGCCAGTGCCTGTTTCAGACGCGGTTCATCGACCCAGTCATTCAGATCAGCCGGGTGGCCGGCCAGAGCTTCGGGAAACGCCTGCACTTTGGGTTCAAAGTGCAGGGCATCGGCCATCAGGGTTCGAACCTCGTCGCCCAGGTGCACCAGGGTGCGGCGTTCGCGTTGCCAGCCGGGCAAGGTGTTCGAGCCTGGGGCTGATCGCAGCGCAGCTTTAAGACCTCGCTTGCGCACCCGACCCAGGAGTGTACCGATCGCACTGGACAGCACATTGTGCTGGCGGGCCTCTTCACGCAGCGGCAACAAGGTGTCCGAGCACTGTTGCGCCACAATGCGCCCGAGACGACGCAGCTCCTTGGCTTGCTGGGCAACCTGGCGCAGTTGCAGCCGCTGGGTGTAGAGCGCGCCGCGAATGGCCAGTGATTCCTCGGCCCGGTCCAGTGTCTGCACCGCGAGCTTGAGATGAGGGTAGAAGGTACCGCCGAGGCCGCTGTCCATCATTTCGTTCATCGGTTCGACATACTGATCATAGGCATCCAGAACGTCACGGTAGCGCCGTGCGATGGGCATGGATGCATCGCTTGCCTTGGCTTTTTCGGCCAGTTCCAGAATGGCATGGCGGTCGGCATCCAACTGCCGTGTGATTTGCCGAAACAAATCCGACAAGCGCGCGGCCCCGGTGCGTACGCTGTCCATATCCTGCTGGTCGACGCCCTCGGCCAATAGCGCGGTCGCCTCACGAACTGCCTCCACACGGGCTTTGAGCACCGCCGACAAACCCAATTCATGCTCACGGGTCAGGCCGCGCACAAAATCCAGCACCAGCGGGTTGATCTGCCAGTCGTCGGTGCGGCTTAATGGCTGCAACAGTTCAGCGGTGCACAGTGAGCGCAGAATGGCCGCCGGCTCGGTGGCATCGTCGCTGGCGGTAAAGTGTTCAATAACGGCCAGCAGGTGCGGCGGCTCAAATGCTGGCAAGTCGCGCGACTGCCGGCACAGGGTTTCGATGATGTCCCAGTGACGATGCAGTTGAAAAATCAGGCTTTTGGGTGAAGCCATGCGACGTCAATCCTGTGAATACGAATGAAAGTTGCCCAATTATGCCAGAGAAGGAGACATGCTGTATGTTGGTGGCGGAGACAACGATTGGATCGCTGGCCCTGGCCTGCTAAGGAATTTAACCATGGTTGCGACTGAATTCGACGCCCTGCTAACCCGCATCCACGCCTGCCAGACGTGCGCCCGGCACCTGTCGCTTGAGCCCCGGCCCATTCTGCAGGCCGACCCCAGGGCTACCATACTGATCGCGGGTCAGGCCCCGGGGATCCGCACCCATGGCGCGGGCATTCCCTTTGATGACGCCAGCGGGGACCGGTTACGCCGTTGGTTGGGCGTAGACCGGGAAACCTTCTATAACCCAGCCCACTTTGCGATTGTACCCATGGGGTTTTGTTACCCTGGCAAAGGGTCTGGTGGCGATGCACCGCCCCGGCCAGAATGTGCCGAGCAATGGCATGCGCCGCTGCTTGAAGCCTTGCCTAATATCCAACTGACCCTGGTGCTGGGCCGGTATGCACTGGCCTATCACCTGCCACAATACCGGCGCAGCACAGTTACAGAGGCGGTTCGCCAGTGGGAGAAGCTCTGGCCCCGGTACCTGCCTTTGCCGCACCCCAGCCCGAGGAATCAGGCCTGGTTCAAGCGCAATGCCTGGTTTGAGGCTGAGCTGTTGCCCGAACTCAGAGACCGGGTCAGCCGATTGACCTCGCCGCCGGGTTAGTGCATTCAGCCAGGCCCCGTGACCGACATTAACGGTACCCGGCTACAATACGATCTGCGCTGTCGTTAAAGTCGGGTGAACGTAACACCTCGTCGATACGCTCGATCAGCATGCGGGTTTCGGGGTGGCTACGGCGCAGACCGACATGAAACGGGATGCGGGCATTGGGTATGAAGTCTACCGGATGGTAGGCAATTTGGCCTGCATACCCAAGGCGGCGAGCGATGGCGACGGCCTGCTCCGGAGGCATTACCAGAAAGTCACCCGTCTGGCGGCGTGCCAGCAGGTGCATCATGGTATCTAACTGCCCCACCAGAATGGTCTTCAGGCTGAACGGAATATTGTCCCGCTCCCACTCGACGCCCTGCTGGCCGATGAAAACCAGACCTTCAAGATCATCAAAGCTTTGTGCCGATTCGAGTCGTTCACGCTGGGGGTGGTCGCTGCGGTACACCAGATAGCCAAAATCGATGTTGTACACTGGCGTTTCACTGAACAGCGCATAATCTCTGCGTTCTGTGGAGGGATAGGTCACAAAACCATCGATTTCCCCGGTCGCCACCCAGCGCTGCATCCGTATCCAGGGGCCGGCACTCATCGACAATGACTCACCGGGCAGCCGATCAAACAGTTCCCTGGTCAACTCGGGAAGTATGCCCCAGGCATCCTGCTGCCCGCCATCACTGACTGGGGCTTCTTTTTCGGCAAACCCAAACAGCCAGTCGGCCGCCATTGCCGGCGCCAGGGCAGTGCCCAGACCGAATCCCAATGCGAACAGAAACGTACGCAAACAGCTCCGAAACCACCCTGATAATTGGTTGGCGAATGAATCACGATCACGGCTTATCATGGGAACACTTGCCTCACTACTCGATATTCTGCACCTGCTCACGCATCTGTTCGATCAACACTTTCAAATCGACCGAGGCCTGGGTAACCCTACTGTTCGTGGCCTTGGAGCCCAGGGTATTGGCCTCGCGGTTGAATTCCTGCATCAGGAAGTCGAGCCGGCGGCCGATGGCGCCTTTCTGTTTGAGAATATGGCGAACTTCACGGGTGTGGGTGATCAGGCGGTCGAGCTCTTCGGCGACGTCGGCTTTTTGGGCCAATATGACCACTTCCTGTTCCAGCCTGTCAGCGTCGAGCTCGACCTGCAATTGCGCCGCTTTGGCGTTCAGAGAGTCACGGAAGCTGGCGACCCAGCCGGGCATCTCTTCACGCATCACCTCGACGATGGCGTCGATTTCATCGAGCCGATCGCTGATCATCTTGCCCAGTTCCTGACCCTCGCGACGCCGATGCGCCATAAAATCGGTCAGGGCGGCGTCGAACAGACTGCGCATGGCGGTAAATACCACTTCCATATCCACCGCTTCCGCGGCGAGAATGCCGGGGTACTGCAACAGCGCCAGGGCATCCGGCATCGGGCTGTCGGCGACGTTGTCGCGTACCTTGTGCAGGGCGGCGTTCAGGGCTTGCAGCCGTGCGACGTTGACATCCAGCCCGGCACTGGCCTGGTTCGGGTAAAAGCGTAACTGAACGTCGACCTTACCGCGCTTGACCTGTCTTTTAAGCGCCTCTCGCAACGGTATTTCTACCGGTTTCAACGTATCGGGCTGGCGGAAGGTCGGCTCCAGGTAGCGGTGGTTTACCGAGCGAATCTCGACCGACAGGGTACCGAAGGCGGTGTCTTCCTCGCGCCGGGCGAAAGCGGTCATGCTGTCGGTCATGGCTCAGGCCTCCGGGTTTAGCGCGATTTTCTGGAGTTCGCACAATTCGGCAACGCCCTTGCGAGCCAGCGCCAGCATGGCGTTGAGTTCGTCCGGCTGGAAGGGTTCGCCTTCGGCGGTGCCCTGAATTTCGATGAAACCGCCATCGCCGGTCATGATGACGTTCAGGTCGGTGTCGCAGGTGCTGTCTTCAGCGTAGTCCAGATCCAGCACCGGGGTGTTCTGCCAGATGCCGACCGAGACGGCGGCAATAGGGTGTTTGATCGGGCTGGTTTTGATCATGCCTTTGTCGAGCATGTACTGAACGGCATCGGTCAGGGCAACAAAAGCACCGGTAATGGCGGCGGTGCGGGTGCCGCCGTCGGCCTGAATCACATCGCAGTCGAGGGTGATACTGTGCTCGCCGAGCGCTGTCATATCAATGGCCGCCCGCAGGGAACGACCAATCAGACGGCCAATCTCCACGGTGCGTCCGCCCTGCTTTCCGCGCGCCGCTTCGCGCTGATTACGAGAGCCCGTAGCGCGTGGCAACATGCCGTATTCAGCGGTGACCCAGCCCTGGCCTTTGCCCTTCAGAAAGCGCGGTACGCTGGCCTCGACACTGGCAGTGACGATGACCTGGGTATCACCAAAACTGACCAGCACCGAGCCTTCAGCGTGCTTGGTGAAACCGCGTTGAATGCTGACAGGGCGAAGTTGATCGGGAGTACGACCGCTTGGGCGCATAGGGTAAAGCCTTTAACTGGTTGATGAACCCGACAGTATAGAGGTCGGGCCTGCTTCTGCACACCGTATCAGCCACAGTCTTGGGGCGCCTTTATTGGGCCCATCCAGGTTCCCCGCCAGGCATAACCGGTTAGCATGGCGGCATCGCTAGCGACGCCAACAAAATCAGCACTTGTTTCGCCGCGCTCGAACCCCAAACTCAGATAAACAGTAGTCGGGGCCCTGGCAGGGGCCCATACTAAACCGATCAGGATCAGTACCAGCGCATCGGAAAGCCATCGTGGGTGACGCCACAGAGCGCGAGGCAATGAAGTCATACGTCGGTTATACGACGTTTTGTGACCATTTGGCGACACCGCGATGACCGCACGGGCCAACCCATCGTACTGATCCTTCAAGACTCTACAAAAGGACACCACCATGACCAACCCTTTGCTCGAACCGCATGAATTACCACCCTTTGAGCAGTTTCGGGCGGACCAGATCGTTCCAGCCATGACCGACATCATCGACACCAGCAAAGCGCGGATCAATGCGCTGGTTGAGTCCGTCACCGAGCCAAGCTGGGATACCCTGATCGAACCGATCAGTGAACTGGACGAACGGCTCGACAACGCCTGGGCTGTTTTTGGCCATCTGACTGGCGTTAAGGATTCTCCTGAATTGCGCGAAGCCTACAGCCAGGCGCTGGCGTTACTGACCGATTACCAAAGCTGGCTCGGGCAACACGACGGGTTATTCAAGGCGTATCAGCAGATTGCGCAGCGGGATGACTTCAGCTCGCTCTCTACGGCGCAAAAAGCCGCCATCGAACAGGCCCTGCGCGATTTCCGCCTGTCCGGCATCGACCTGAACGACAACGATAAAAAAGCCTTCGCGACGCTGCAGTCAGAGTTGGCCCAATTGCAGCAACGGTTCAGCGAACACCTGCTCGACGCCACCCAGGCCTGGTCGCTGCACATTACCGACGAAGCACGGCTGTCCGGGTTACCGGCTTCAGCCAAGGCTACGTTGGCGCAATACGCCCGGCAAAAAGACAAGACAGGCTGGCTGGTGACACTGGAAATGCCGTCGGTGCTCCCGGTGCTGACCTATGCCGACGACCGCGAGCTGCGTCGGGAAACCTACCTGGCCCATGTCACCCGCGCCTCGGACGCAGGCCCGCACGGCGGTGTCTACGACAATGGCCCGGAGATGACCGACATTTTGACCAAACGCCATGCAGCCGCACAACTGCTGGGCTATACCAACCACGCCGAAGTGTCTCTGGCAACCAAGATGGCCGACTCACCGGCTGCGGTGCTAGATTTTCTGTATCAACTGGCCGAAAAAGCCATCCCCCAGGCCAAACGCGAGTATGAGGAACTGGTCGCCTTCGCCCGCGATGAACTGGGCATGACCGACGAACTGGAACCCTGGGACATCAGCTACGCCAGTGAAAAACTCAAGGAACGCCGCTATGCAGTCTCCCAGGAGGAGCTCAAACCCTATTTCCCCGCGCCCCGGGTGATTCAGGGTCTGTTCGAGACAGCACACCGGCTGTTTGACGTCTCGTTTGAGCAAGTAACCGAGTTTGAGACTTACCACCCGGATGTTCAGCTCTACAACGTTCTGGAAAATGGCGAGGTCGTGGCCCGCTTTTACATGGACCTGTACGCCCGTGAAGGCAAGCGCGGCGGCGCCTGGATGGATGAATGCCGCAAACGTGTCCGCATCGGGGGCACTTTGCAGAAGCCGGTCGCCTACCTGACCTGTAACTTCACGCCACCGGTCGACGACAAACCCTCACTGCTGACGCACGACGAAGTAACCACCCTGTTCCACGAATTTGGCCACAGTTTGCACCACATGCTCACCCGGGTAGACGTGGGTGACGTCAGCGGCATCAGCGGTGTTGCCTGGGATGCGGTCGAATTGCCCAGTCAGTTTTTGGAAAACTGGTGCTGGGAGCCCGAAGCGCTGGCCTTTATTTCCGGTCACGTCGACACCGGCGAACCCCTGCCCGCCGACCTGCTTGAAAAAATGCTGGCCGCAAAGAACTTCCAGTCGGCCATGGCCGCCGCGCGTCAGCTACAGTTCTCGCTGTTCGACATGAAACTGCACAGCAAGACCGAGGGCTTTATGGTGAACGATGTGCAGGCGGTACTGGACCAGGCGCGATCCGAGGTGTCGGTCATCAAGACCCTGCCGGAGAACCGTTTCCAGCACAGCTTTGGCCACATCTTCGCCGGTGGGTACTCAGCCGGATACTACAGCTATAAATGGGCCGAAGTGCTCAGTGCCGATGCCTACAGCCGCTTTGAGGAAGAAGGCATTTTCAACGCCGAGACCGGCAAGGCGTTTCGTGAGGTGATTCTGGCCAACGGCGGCAGTGAACCCGCGGCTGACCTGTTCAAACGATTCCGTGGGCGCGAGCCCAATGTCGATGCGTTGCTTCGCCACAGCGGCATTGCCGCCTGATCCTGACCTGCTATCGCACCGAGCCAGTCTGACCTTCGCCCCTGGTTGAGGTTCAGACTGGCTACTCGCCCGATGCGCATCAAGCCAATTCGGTCCGCAACTGTTCCAGTACCGGCACACTGTCGGGTCGCACCCCGCGCCATAATTCAAAACTGACGGCCGCCTGGCCCACCAGCATGCCCAGTCCATCGGAGCATTGTCCGGCACCCTGTTCGCGTGCCCAGCGGTTAAAGGCGGTTTCACCCTTACTGTAGATCATGTCATAACAGTGGGTATCGTGCTTGAGCAGCCCTTCTGGCAAAGGGGGTAAGTTGCCGGACAACCCGGCTGAGGTACCATTGATTACCAGATCAAAACGGCCGCTGAGTTCATCGAAAGCACTGGGTGATATTTCCGGGAAATCGTCAGTCAGTTCTTCGGCCTTGGCCAGGGTGCGGTTTGCCAGCACCAGGGTGGCCGGGTTACGCGACAACAGGGTTTCCAAAACCCCCCGCACCGCACCACCGGCGCCCAGAATCAGCACATTGCGATCGGCAATGCGCCACTTGAGCAAGGTTTCCAAATCAAAAACCAGACCTTCACCATCGGTGGTATCGCCCAGAATCCGGCCATCCGGTTGTTTGACCAGAGTGTTAACGGCGCGGGCCCGTTTGGCGCGCTCGGTGAGATCATCGGCGAAGTCATGCGCATCCTGCTTGAATGGCGCAGTAATGTTAAAACCCCGATAACCATCACGAAACATCTGCCAGACCCGGGTTTCAAAACTGGTGACCGGTAACTCGATGGCCTCGTATTCCAGTGCTTCTCCGGTTTGCCGGGCAAAAGCGGCATGAATAGCCGGAGACAGGCTGTGCTTGATTGGGTGGCCCAGTACCGCATAACGGTCCATAGATGATCCTTAGTAATGGGTGAAGTTCGAAATTCTGGCATACGCCCGCCGCGCGCTGATTGAAACGATAATTTGGAGAAAAAACAAGCGCTCCGGGGACCCTCCCGGTACCAGGTCGTGAAAACACCAATTGCTGACGTCAAAACACCAGAGGTCACTGCAAAAACCATAGTCAGGGTAAAGCCGAATGTCTATGTCTATCCGCTACAACCAGAGTTCCCCGATCAACTGGCCCAGTTGCACACCTGCCCACAGCCAAAACCCGACCGATGCCAGCCACAGCCCGCCAATAAGTACTTGGCGGCCGATGCCCGGTGACGGAGTGCTCGCAGCGTCACGGCGGTTCTGGTTCGTATCAGATTCAATCGGTTTCATCGGGCGGGCCAGAGGTGGCAGGTGACAGACGGCTTAAGCCTGACCTGTCCGGTTGGCCGTCGTCAATACCAGACCTGTCTGAATGTGCAATCGGTCCAAAGATCGCGGCATCCGTTGACCACTGTTCCCTGCTTGGGTCACCCCTGGCGGGCTGGTACACTGCGCCGGCTCGTCTTCGCCTCCCTACAGGACACCCAACCCCATGGCACAGCTCAACCCCAGACAAGAAGAGTCTGTCAAATACATCAGCGGCCCGATGCTGGTGCTGGCCGGGGCGGGCAGTGGCAAAACCTCCGTAATTACCCAGAAGATTGCCTACCTGATCAACGAATGTGGCTACAAAGCGCACACCATCGCCGCAGTAACCTTTACCAACAAGGCCGCACGGGAGATGAAGGAACGGGTAAGCAAGCTGATCAAGGGCAAAGCCGCGCGCGGGCTGATCGTGTCCACGTTTCACAACCTCGGTCTGAATATCCTGCGCAAGGAAGCCAGTCACATCAACCTGAAGAACGGCTTCACTCTGTTTGACGATCACGACTCCAAAGCCCTGATCAAAGACATACTGCTGCGCGAAGTGCCCCATGCCGTCGATGAAATCGATCATTTTCGCAACCTGATCAGCCGCTGGAAAAACGACCTCACCGAACCGGCCGATCTGCGTGGCAAGATGGAGGAAGCACGCGATGCGCTGGCGGTCGAGATTTACGAGCAATACAACCGCATGCTCAGCGCCTATAACGCCGTCGACTTTGACGATTTGATCCGCCTGCCAGCGCTGCTATTCATGAAAGAGCCCGAGGTACTGGCAAAATGGCAACGCAAGATTCGCTACCTGCTGGTCGATGAATACCAGGATACCAACTCCTCCCAGTATCTGCTGGTCAAACTGCTGGTGGGCGATCAGCCGCGGTTCACGGTGGTGGGCGATGACGACCAGTCGATTTACAGCTGGCGTGGTGCCCGGCCGGAAAATCTGGTGCAACTACAGACCGATTATCCACACCTGAAAATCGTAAAACTGGAGCAAAATTACCGTTCCACCGGCCTGATTCTAAAAGCCGCCAACACCGTCATCGACAACAACCCGCACGTGTTCAAGAAAACCCTGTGGAGCGAGATGGGTTTCGGCGACCCGATTCGCATAATCCGTACGCCAAACGACGAAGCAGAAGCAGAACGTATTTCCAATGAAATTCTGCACCAGCACCTGATCCGGCGTGGCGATTACCGCGACTTTGCGGTGCTTTATCGCGGCAATCACCAGGCGCGCATTCTGGAAATCAAGCTGCAGCAAAATCGTATTCCCTACAAGATCAACGGCGGCACCTCTTTCTTTGCCAAGGCCGAGATTAAAGACATCATGAGCTACCTGCGCCTGCTGGTTAACCCGGACGATGATGCCGCTTTTTTACGCATCATCAATACGCCACGCCGGGAGATTGGCCCAGCCACACTGGAAAAACTCACTGAATACGCCAGTCACCGCAAGGTCAGTTTGAGTGCCGCCTGCCAGGAACTGGGGCTGCAACAATTATTATCCGCAAAAGCTGGCGAACGCTTGCATCGTTTTTCCGACTGGCTCGGCCGCATCATTCACAAACTGCACACCGAGGCCGACCCGGTGATGGTCATTCGTGAAGTGGTGACCGACATCAATTACGAAGCCTGGCTGCGCCAGGACAGTGTCTCCGACCTGCAGGCCGAAAAGCGGCTGGCCAACGTTTACATTCTGATCGACAGTCTTAAATCGATGCTCGAACGGGGTGATGAAGACGAAGAATCGGATCTGCAAATTCAAGATGCCATCGGCAAGCTGGTGCTGCGCGACATTCTCGATCGCCAGGAACAGGAAGACGAAACCGATGCCGTGCAACTGATGACACTGCATGCCTCCAAGGGCCTCGAATTTCCGCACGTGTTTATTATGGGCCTGGAGGAAGAGCTGCTGCCGCACCGCAACAGCATCGAAAACGGCGACATCGAAGAAGAGCGTCGCCTGATGTACGTCGGCATTACCCGCGCCCAGCGCACCCTGGCACTGACGTTCGCGGCCCGGCGCAAGCAATTTGGCGAGATCATCGACTGCACGCCCAGCCGTTTTCTGGATGAACTGCCCGCCGACGACGTTAGCTGGGAAGGCCGGGACGCCAGCAGCACTGCTGACCGGGTGAATAGTAAAGAGACTTTTGCCAACCTCCGGGCCATGCTGAACAATTAGGAAAAATCGGTTACGCTCTATTATTCATAAGGCCAAAAAAGATAACAAATTCGTGCCGACGTCGAATAACCTCCCGATCACATCCGCGAAATTGCTTATCGATAAAGAGTATCGGCTGATATCCATGGGTGATGCACAGGGGTTGCTGACACCACCACCGGTCACCGGCCAGTGCCTATCTGACTACTGGCTCAATTTTGATGACTGGCTGGTCCGGTACCAGGCTGTTGATCCGGAACGGAATAATTTCCAGACCTGTATCCCCGGGGCAATGGCCAGCCTGACGCCGCTGAACGGCCAGTATCTGTTACACATCTGGAAACACGTCGATGTGCTGCAGAGCAGCCTGTCACTGCTGCAGCTTAATGCCCTGATCTTCGATGCCAGCCAAACCCTGGTTTATGCCAACAGCGCCGCCCAGCATTTTCTTGCCTCACTGGGTCTTCAGGATTGGGAAACCTTATTGCCCGAACGCTGGCACCGGGATTTCCCGAACTGGCTGCGCCAAAACACTTCCGTTAACCTGGAACGGGAATGTCAGGGCATGTGCCTGCGTTGGGAAATCACCAGCGACCCTAACCAGCAATTCGTGGTCCTGGTCTGCCACCCCATGGAGGAGCACGAAAACTACCGCCGCATTCTGGAATACTCGGTAGACGGTATTTATCAAACCGACGCCGAAGGTGCCGTTGTTTACGCCAATAACTCCCTGGCCCGGCTGTTTCGCTACGACTCACCCGAAGACATGAAAGAGCAGGTCAGGCGTGCGGCGCTTGACATCTACGCTCACCCGCAAGACCGGACACGCTTTCTCGACGTCCTGGCACGCAACAACGAAGTGTCCGGTTTCGAATGCCAGATGAAACGAAAGGATGGCGACCTAATATGGGTTCGGCAGAACGCACGGCGAGTGGTAAACGAGCAGGGCGAACTGGTTCACATCATCGGCACTATTGCCGATATTTCCGAGCTAAAACGGTCGGAAGAAGCTCGCAGAAACGCGGAAAGTGACTACGAAGACCTGTTCAACACTGCTCAGGCCGGGCTGTACCAATCGACCATCGGTGGCACCTTTATTCGGGTAAACCATTTACTTGCGCACACGCTGGGGTGTGCGTCGCGCGAAGAATGCCTTGCTTATTACGATGACATCACACAGAAACTCTACGACAGCCCGCGTCAGCGCCTACGCCTGCTGTCGATGCTGCAACGCGACCGAGTGGTAATGAATGAGCGCGCCCGAATAATCCGCCGTGACGGCAAGCCAATCTGGGCGCTGATGAACGCCCAGTATGTAACGGAACGTCACACCGGGCGCGAGGTTATTCAGGGGTCGATCATCGACATCACCGAACAGGTCGATGCCGAAAATGAAATTCGCTACCTGGCCGAACACGATACGCTGACCCAGTTGCCCAATCGCAGTCAGTTTCAGCAGCAATTGCAACAAGCCTACGAACACTGGCAATTGCACCAGCACCATGAGTTCACAGTAATTTTTCTTGACCTCGACCATTTCAAAGACATCAACGACACCCTGGGTCACCTGGTCGGTGATGCGCTGTTGATTGAACTGGCGCAACGGTTGCAACAGCCACTCAATGCGCCCTGCAAAACCTTTCGGCTTGGGGGTGATGAATTTGCCATCCTGGTCGACGGCGCGCTGCCGGAAACCGAACTGGATACTCTGTGTGTGCAGATAGGTGATCGCGTCAGCCGGGGATACCGCTATCAGGATGCAACGCTCAAAGTCACCGCCAGTATGGGCGTGGTGCAGTGTCATCAACTGGATGCGGACCGGCCGCACGCTGTGGTTGAAGATGTCATGAGCGCGGCCGATCTTGCTCTGTACCGCTGCAAGCGCACCGGTCGCGCTGGCTACCGCTTCTATGAGCACCTGATGCGCGTGGATCTGCAATCGGAAAAATCAATGGAGCACGAGCTGACACTGGCGCTAAAAGCCAACAAGCTACTACTGCATTTTCAACCGGTTTTCGATGCTAAGAGCAAACGCATCATCGGTGCCGAAGCGCTGATTCGCTGGCCAACCGACGAAGGGTTTATCAGCCCGGCCCAGTTTATTCCGCTTGCCGAACGGTCTGGCCTGATCGCCGATATTGATCTCTGGGTACTGCAGCAAATCCTGGATCATTGCGATCAGCTCAGCCGAAAGCACTCCGATCTGGTACTGAGTTTTAATCTGTCAGCGCACCACTTCAACAAACACACCTTTACCGACATCATTCAGCCGCTGTTGCCGCGCATTAAACGGGTTGGCCCACAACTGGCGCTGGAACTGACCGAGCGGGTTATGTTTGAGCGCACCGAAGGCGTTATCGCGTCGCTGCACTCGTTGCGACACCTGGGCGTGCATATTTCACTCGATGACTTTGGCACGGGGTTTTCATCCCTGAGCTATCTGACCCAGTTTCCGATCGATAAAATCAAGATTGACCAAAGCTTTATCAAAACCATGCACAGCAACACCACCGCCCGAGCGGTGGTGCAGGCCGCTGCACAAATTGGCAAGACATTAGGTTTGGTTGTTAACGCTGAAGGCGTTGAAACCGAGGAACAATTAGCGGTGGTGAGCCAGCTTGGCATCGATGAAGTGCAGGGCTTTCTGTTCGCCAGGCCGATGCCATTTGATGCGTTCTTGAAGTTGCTGGACGATTAGCGTGGTGACCTCAACCCAGTGCCAACCAAACCCCAACCACCAACATTAACGTACCGGCAATCCGATTGATCAGCCGCACGTTCTGACCACGCGATAAAACCACACTCAACGATTTTCCGCCGCCGGCATACATCATTAGAGCCACCCATTCGATCAGTAGCATAATGGCGACCAGTGCCGCTAACTGGGGTGCCAGGGGTTTGCTATCATCCAGAAACGGCGGCAACAAGACCATGGTAAAGGCCCAGCCTTTGGGGTTGGCAACAGCGGTAACAAAGCCCTGCAGGGCCAGCTGCACCCGACTGGCACCGGCATGGGCCGAGTCGCCGGTTTCCGGTATCGCAAGCTTGCCGCGCGATTGCCACATTTGCAGCCCAAGCCACATCAAATAGAGACCACCGGCCCATTTGAAGAGGGTAAACACCAGGGGGGCGCTGAGCATAATGGCGGCAACGCCAATGACGGCCAATACACTGACCAGGCCAACGCCGATCAGTTCGCCGATCATCATCCACAGGGTGCGTTTAATGCCGATGGTAATGCCGAGACTCATCGACAACGTCATGCACATGCCCGGTGTCAGCGACACCAGCGCGAAGGTGGGAATAAAAGCAGCCAGCAAGGCAGTGTTGATCATGATGCGGATGACTCCTCAGACAACCCAGGTTTTGAACTGATCCAGAAAACGAGGCCGGTGGCGATGGTTGCCAGCAGGCCGCAGCCGATAAAGACGCCATCGTAACCGCCCCACTGAGCGATCACGCCACCCAGACCGGCGCCGGCGAGGCTGCCGATCTTGATCGAGGTGGTGTACAGCGTGGAGGCCATACCGAGCCGGTCTTTCATCAGCGTCTGAAAGATACTGATGCCTATACCTGCCGCCAGGCCGACCAGGCCAGCATTAAATACCTGCATGGCGAGCAGCATGGTAAAGCTGTCGAACCACCAGACGCCAGTATAAAAAATCATTCCACTGACGGCGGCGACTTTGAGCGGTGCGAACAGGTGCCAGCGCCAGGCCCGGGCACCACCATAAATCATGATCGGAATTTCCAGCCCGGCGGCCAGACCCATCAGCAAACCGGGGGCAATGGTCATTAAATCCAGCACGTCCCGCACATACAACGGCATATAGACAATGTACATGGAGTTGGCGGCAAAGATGGCGATGGTCACCAGCATCAACCCCAGAACCCTGGGGTCGGTAACGGAGACTTTACCGGTCGACCCCGACAGCCGGGTATCTCTCATACCAGGCAGCATCAACAGCGTCAGGAAGAAGATCGCTGCGGTAATCATCATCAGGGTACGAAAGCCAAGCAGGTCGAACAGCAGATAGGCCAGCGGTGGGCCGGCTATCCAGCTCATTGAAATGGTGGCCCGTAGCACCGACTGAAACAGCGCCGCCTGTTGCTCGTTCACCTGCTCCCGCGCCAGTGCAAAGAGTTGTGGCTGGGCAGTCGACGACAAACCAAACCAGACCATCCCAACCACCACCAGCAGCGGATACCACTCAACCACACCCAACGCCACCGAGCCGAACATCGATACAATAACGGAAACGTAGAGAATCTTCATCCGGCTCATGCCAGCGTCGGAACGATGGGCCAGCCACTGACTGACGCCAATACCGGCCAGGGTATTGGCAACAAAAAACACCCCGATCCACAGCGGTTCAATACCCAAATTGATCGCCAGATGGGTACTCAACACCGGAAACACGGACGCACCGGCCGTCCCCAACAACAGACTCAACGCCAGCAGCCGCAATACCATCGGCTGTAACCAAAATGCTCTATTCAAAGTTCACACTCATTGTCATCGTGGTTGAATTTAATGTTGCCAAGAGGTCGTGGCAGGCACGAGGTATGACTATTAAGGGTCGCGGTGAACCCATCCATGGTGCGGACTACCCTCAATAGCCATACCTCGCACCCACCACTGAATCTGTGGAAAATTTTAATTAACAATCCAACTAACATACTTTGTACACGACAAGAAACGGGCCTGGCATCCACCAGACCCGCTTTTGTTTTTCTCTAAAAATCCTTACTGTCCGAAGCGCTCGGGGCCGGCCGGTTTGTTATCCAACACGGCATCAATACGCTCCATGACAGTCGCATCAAGTTTGTCCGTCACATCCATCGCTTTCAGGTTGTCTTCCAACTGACTCAACCGTGATGCACCGAGAATTACCGTGCTGACATTCGGGTTGTTCAAACACCAGGCCAGTGACAGATGCGTCAGGCTCAGGCCCAGCTCATCGGCAATCGGTTTCAGTTGACGCACTTTTTCCAGTCTCACTTTGCCGGCATCGCTGAGCAGGTTGTCTTTCAGCCACTCATAGCCGGGCAGGTTCATGCGGCTGTCGTCGGGAATGCCATCGAGGTATTTACCGGTCAGAATGCCCGAAGCCAGTGGCGACCAGATCGTAGTACCAAGACCGTATTGCTCGTAGATCGGCCGGTACTCACCTTCAACTTTGTCGCGGTTGAACATGTTGTACTGCGGTTGTTCCATCGTCGGTGGCGTCAGGTGTTCCTGGCGGGCAATAGCGTGGGCTTCGGTGATCTGCTGTGCATTCCATTCCGAGGTGCCCCAATAGACAATTTTACCCTGCATCACCAATTGATGCATGGCACGTACGGTTTCTTCGATGGGGGTATCGACATCGGGACGATGACAGAAGAACAAGTCGAGGTAGTCGACTTTCAGACGACGCAGCGCGGCATCGCACGCATCCCGCACGTGCTTGGCCGACAAGCCCAACTGAGTCGGCTTATCGCCACCCCAGAACACCTTGGAAGACACCGCAAAGGTATCACGCGGCAAGCCCAGTGCATTAATGGCATCGCCCATGATTTTTTCCGACTCACCGGCTTCATAACCTTCGGCGTTGTCGAAGAAGTTCACGCCACTGTCGTAGGCGGTTTTCAGCAGGGTTTTGGCATCGTTCAAATCAACCTGTTTGCCAAAGGTCACCCAGGACCCTAAAGACAGGGCCGATACTTTTAGGCCGGAACGGCCAAGACGACGATATTCCATGATGACTCCTATACGACTCAAGGTCGTTTAAAAAGTGATTGATTGCGCTTTTAGCTAAAAAATGTGACATCCAAACAAGACGTTCGACCCAAAACTCAGGGCTGTGCGGGAGTTTCATGGAACAGCGGGCAGGACGCCCGCGCCCCTGTCAGCGACACAGGGATGTGTCTCTGACAGGGGTGGAATGAAGCTCACCCTCAGCCCGAGCGATTGGCAAAAAAGCAAACGCTGAACGTCGGGCCAGTGGCACCCTACGAAACCTTACCAGGGAAGCAAATGGGTGCCCTTGTCAGTGAAACCATCCCAGAACGTTTCCAGTCGCGCCCGGTCGGCAGCCGACAGTCGCTGGCCAGTGGCCCCGAAGTTGGCGCCCAGTTGGGCCTGGGAACGAATGCCCGGAATCACACTGGAGACTTCATCGTAACTGAGCAAATAGGCCAGTGACTGCTGCGCCAGGTTGCGTTCTGCAGTGGGCAACCAAACCAGTTGCTCAACCAGCGACGCCCGCTGCTCAACATCCGCCTGGCTCCAGCGCTTGCGCACACCATCGAAAACGGTTTGGGCATTGTATTTGCCACCGAGCCAGCCGCTGTCCAGCGGTACCTTGGTGATGACGCCAACGTCGTTGGCGCGAACCTGATCGAAGGCGAGCCGAACATCCTGATGCAATGCATTAAACAGCAGCTCTAGCACCTGGGCATCTGTCGTCTCCAGGGTTTCGCGCACTTCAAAGGCGTAGTCGGTGCTGGCACCGTAAAAGCGGACCTTGCCCTCGGTCTGTGCTTTTTTCATCGCTTCCCAGATCGGGTGCTCACCGTTCAACACTTCCAAAGGCGGGCTGTGCACCAGCACGACGTCCAGATAGTCGGTCTTCAATCGCTCCAGCGAACCGTGCAGACTTTCCTGAAACGCCTCGGCACTGTAGTCGGTACCGCCTTCGGGTTTGTGACCGAATTTACTGACCAGCACCACGCTCTGGCGCACACCGCGCAGCGTTTCGCCCAACAAACGTTCGCTGTTGGTTTTAGCGTAATTCGGCGCGGTGTCGAACAGGTTACAGCCTTTATCCAGCGCCTCGGCAACGAGCTGGTGCGCGGTGGTATCATCCATACCGCCCCATTGATCGTTGTTGCCCAACTGCCAGGCGCCAAAACCAATGTCGGATACCTTCAGTTCGGTTTTGCCCAGTCGCCGATAGTGCATCAGATCTCTCCCCGAATATGCTGACGCACCCGGTCGTGATAAAAATGAGACAGATGGGTGTGCAATTCGTTGTCGAGTGATGGCAGGGTAGAAACCGCTGCATTATCGGCAATCTGTTCGGGTCGGCTTGCACCGGTGATTACACTGCTGACGCCTTGTTGATCCAGCAACCAGCGTAACGACATCTGCGCCAGTGTCATGCCTTCCGGCACCAGGCTTTTCAGTTCATCTGCCAATGCCACCCCTGTTTTGTAGGGCAGACCAGCGAAAGTCTCGCCGACAAAGAAGGCATCGCCATCCTGATTGAAATTGCGATGATCTTCCTTGGCAAACTCATGATCAGCCGTCATCTTCCCGGACAACAGTCCGCTCGCCAGGCCGAGACGGACAATCACGCCAACCTCTTTCTGATGCGCCAGCGGCAGAATGGATTCGGCCATGTCCTGGCGCAACAAGTTCACGATCAATTGCAGTGAGGCGACGTCCGTATTTTCCAGGCAATAGCGGGCATCGTCACAGGTTTCAACACTGGCCCCAAACTGGCGGATCAGACCCGCCTGTTTGAACTCAGCAAGCCATTCAAACACCTCACCGCGCTTGATCTCACTGATCGGAATGCAATGCAGTTGCACCATATCGAGCTGCTCGACCTGCAGACGTTCACGCGATGCCTCGACAGCCGCTTTCAGCCGCTCCCGGCTATAGCCATCCGGATACAGTTCCGGTGTGCGGCCCGCCTTGGTGACAATGATGCGTTTGGTCTCGGGATGGGCTTTGTTGAACTCGCCAATAATGCGTTCACTCTCACCACCGCCATACACATCGGCGGTATCCCAAAAGGTAACGCCGTTGTCGCTGGCCGCCTGCAAGACAGACTCAGCCTGACCGGCAGGCAAAGCGCCCCAGTCGCCACCCAGTTGCCAGCAACCCAGGCCGATTTCAGATACGGAATACCCGGTTTTACCGAGTGGTCTGTGTTGAACAATCTGGCTCATAGTCTGCTCCTGGTCATTACGTGGAAATGGTTTGCTTAGGTGCCAGCTATGTCAAAAACGGAGTTTAGGTACCCTTTGGTGGCTGAGATACGTGCCAGCTACCGGGTAGGCCTGTTCGGGGTCGGCGTAAACCCGTCCATGGGGCCTAGGCTTCGGGATATGAATCCCATCCCTGGGATTCACCCTTCGGGCTCGCTGTGCTCTTGCTAAAACGCTCCAGGCGTTTTAGTCCATGCCTCAGACTTCCCCGAACAGGCCTACCCGGCCGCCGTCACTTGGTCCAACGCTAGCTATGCACTAAAAAATATTCGAACCAGTATAGTTGCTATCATTCCAGTTATAATCCTGCAAAAATTAACCTTATTCGTTAATGAGACTAACCAATGGATCGTTTTTCCGAAATTGAAGCCTTTCTTGCTGTCTGTGATGCCGGGAGTTTTACCCGGGCGGCGGAGAAGCTGTCGATATCGCGCGGGCGCATCAGTCAGCGTGTTGCCGAGCTGGAAACCCGGCTGGGGATTACCTTGCTGCATCGCACGACCCGGAGTGTTTCACTCACCCCCGAAGGTGAGCACTTTCGGCTGCGTACCCAGTCGAGTCTGAACCAGATTGATGCGGCCGAGCACAGCCTGAAGATGATGGCCGACCGACTGTCGGGTCCGGTACGCATCAACTCGGTGGGTGGCATTCTGGGCGAGCACTATCTGGCGCGCATGCTGACCGAAGTGGCCGCACAGCATCCGCAATTGCAGTTTCAGATCGATTTCAGCAGCGCCCGCGTCGACCCCAACCAGGACCCGGTCGATCTGGTGTTACGCGGCGGTGATGACCCTGGGAGCGGTGTCGCCGCCGAACAGGTCGGACGTCTGCGCTTGATGCTCTGTGCCAGCCCCCGTTATCTGAACCAGCACGGGTTTCCGCGTCACCCCGGCGAGCTGGGTGACTTCAACTGCATCACCGGCACGCCTAAATCCTGGCAGTTTCGGCGAGGAAATGACCATCACCTACATTACCCCCAGGGCAGCTGGCATGCGCCCAGCAGCCAGGCTCAATTACTGGCGGCCGAACAGGGTCTGGGCATTGCCCGGTTATCAAATCTGGTGTTAAGGGAACCCTTGCAGCAGGGTCGTCTGGTGCAGGTTATGCCAGATTGGGAGATTGAGAATACCTCACTCTGGCTGGTCTGGGCGCAGCGCAGTGAATTGCCTAAGCGAGTCGCCGTGGTCCGCGACCATCTGATTCGTCGGTTTCACAGTTTCGATCTTGGCGCTATATGATGACCAGGTTCTCATCTGCCAACGCCGCCGGTGGCTGCCTCCCAGAGCTATGATACACTGATCAGGATAAACATGAGGAGTTACCCATGCACCTGCCGCTTCGTTTCAGCTTGCCACTGGCTGCCCTGGTTATTCACCCAATGGCGTGGGCCGACCCCGGCGCACTGGACCGATTCGATTGTCACAATGACGCCATTACCGGCGAATACCATTGTCATGGCGAAGACGCACTGGCCGATCTCGGCGGCTTTGCCATCGGTACGGGCGCTCGATCCTCGGTCTGGGTTTTTACTGATGACAGCACTTACGAGGCATTCGTTGGACCCTCGATCGATATTGAAGCCGGACTGGGTGCTTTCGCTTTCCAAGGCAGCTATCACTATAAACAGCTAGTAACAGACAGCGCAGACATCTATTTGGTCGGATGGGACATTGGGGCCAAAATCGGTCGGGGGGTGGCTCGATATGGTTCTAAGTACTACGGTAGCCTCGGTTATTTTACGGAATCCGCACAGCAAGAGGGAACGGAAAACGTAAGTATAAGTGGCTTCTATTTTGGGGCTGGTGGGGGCTACAACTGGGACGAGTTTGGTCTCGATGTACAAGCAGACTGGCACCTGAGTGATGGGTACTCAGACTTTGCAGGTAGCGATGTGCAAACCCTATCCATTCGCACGGTCCTAAGTTATCGCTTCTGACCCGTCCGCCGCCCCCTCTCTAACTCTCTCCACAGGGTGGAGAAAGGTCGGTTACGTTCGGTGGTGGCTATTGCAAACAACAATGCTTGTATTTCTTACCACTGCCACAGGGGCAGGGGTCATTGCGACCGACCGACGCGCGGGGCTCTGCTGCCGACTGAGCAACGGCTCCGACCGAAATAGACAGTCGCGAAAACAGATCTGCCGCCTTGGGAAACTGACCGAGAATCTGGTCAGCCAATTGCTCGGGGCGAAGCGGTGACGTGCGTTGGGCAATAAACTCCCGTGCTTTATCCGGTGCGGCAAAAAAGCTAAGCGCGAAATACAGGCTATCGAGCTCTGAACGCAATTCCGCCGGTACCAACGTCAACCACAACGGCCGGGCATGAACGAAGCCAGCTTCAAAGCCGAGACTCCAGTCGTTCATCCGGTGACCGGGCTTGATCTGATTAACCGCATCCATACCGGCGGTATCCGGTATCGGGTAATCCTGTTTCTCACAAGCCTGTTCAATGTGGCGCTGCAACGAGAGCACCGCATTCAGGGCCTTCGAGGCCGGTTCGATATGCCCGAAAAGCGGCAACACATCGCCGAGCCAATCGCTGGCAGAAACCGGCACCGGTGCCTGGCTGATGGCAAAGAAAAACCCGTTTAGTCCGTCCAGACTCGGCGGAACCGGCCCCTCGGCGTTTTCCGCAGGCAGATTGGCCACTACCCAGTCGCGGGCATCCTGATAACTCAGGCTTTTGATATCGAGTGATTCAGTCATGCTTCGCCTGCTTTGAAAAAGCGCTCTGTTGAGCATCGCTGGCTTCGGTCTGGTATTTGGTTTTCCATTGCTCGTAGGGCATGCCATAGACGATCTCGCGAGCGCTGTCTTTATCGATATCGACGCCCTGCTCCTGCGCCGCTTCCTGATACCAGCGCGACAGGCAATTGCGACAAAAACCCGCCAGATTCATCATATCGATGTTTTGCACATCGGTGCGTTCCTGTAAATGCTGCACTAAACGGCGAAACGCCGCTGCTTCAAGTTCAGTCTTGGTTGGGTCTTGCATGGGGAATGCTCCTAGCCACCGGCTCGTTTAACGGTGTAGCCCTGCTGGCTTAACTCGGTCACCAGCAGATCGCGCTGGTCACCCTGTATCTCGATCACACCGTCTTTGACGGTCCCGCCCGTGCCACACTTGGCTTTCAGTTTTTTGGCCAGGGCTTTCAGGTCTTTTTCCGCCAGCGAAATGCCGCGAATCAGGGTTACGCCTTTGCCTTTGCGTCCCTTGGTCTCGCGGCTGATGCGAACAATGCCATCGCCCTCGGGAATTGCATCCTGGGCGTTGCACTGGCACTGATTCCGGGGTTGCTGGCAGTCCGGGCAGGTGCGCCCCGATTCGGTGCTGTATACCAGAGCCATGATAGCCTCTTCAACGGGTTCAAAATCTCTGCCCAGTTTACCATAGCCACCGCCTGAAACTCAGGCGGTGCTGACGTTCTCACTGGCAATTTGGCGCAGCGCCTGAACAAATACCTCGGCGGGCTGACCGCCGGTGATGGCGTACTTGCCGTTCACGATAAAGGTCGGCACTGAGCTGACGCCCATCTGTTGATAATGCCCTTCTTCGGAACGCACCGCCTGCTCAAACCGATCGGACGCGAGCACCGCCGCTGCGCTGTCACGGTCGAGTCCTGCTTTATCCACTGCATCCAACAGAACCCCGGTATCGTTGACATCGGTTTGATCAGTAAAATAGGCTTCAAACAACGCCAGTTTTAGCGCCGTTTGCTGCTCGGTGTCCTTCGCCCAGTGCAGCAGGCGATGGCAGTTGAAGGTGTTCTGGGTTCGCATATCATCGGTGAAGTTAAAGGTAAAACCCACCTGGTTACCGGCTTCAGTGATGCGCTTGCGGTTTTCCTCGCTCTGCTCATAACTCATGCCGTATTTGGCCATAATGTGCTCACGCCAGTTTTCACCTTCCGCTGGCGCATCCGGCCGCAGTTCAAAGGCGTGCCAGGCGAGGTCTGCTTCGATTTCTCCTTCCAGCGACGCCAGTGCCTGCTGCAAATTTTTAAAGCCAACTACGCACCAGGGGCAGGCCACATCGGAGACCACATCAATACTAAGCTTATTCATAACATCCTCTTTGATTCGGTACACATTGTTACTGCGCTGTTTAGTCTGCCCAGTGTTCGATCAGCGTTTTGGCCAACCGGTGACCACTGCGCCAAGCACCTTCGAGACGATCGCCCTGAGTCCAGTCACCCGCCAGACCAATCGCCAGGTTGGCATCATAAGCTTCGCCCAGCAGGTTGGCAGACCCTGAACGGGCGTATAGCCAGCGATGCTTGAAGCGGTCGGTAACAGACGGCAGTTCCGACTGACCCAGTCGACGTAACGCCGCCAGACACTGCTGTTCCAGCAGACTATCCGAGGCATTCAGATGATTGGCCGACCACTGAGCGGTAAAATGCGCCACCCAGGTTTCAGGTTCTGCCGAACGCCCCGGTTTGCTGCTATCACGGGCCAGCCAGTTAACCACCCCGGCTTTAACAAAGGCCGCGTCTGCTTCAATTCCGGTTGGCTCACTGAAGGTGATCGCCACAGCCCAGCATGGGAGCATGGCGGTCGTGCCACGCAAGGGTACTTCCAGTTGCGAGCCTGGGGGCAACAATGCCAGCGCCTGGGCCAGCGGCGCTGTCAATAGCACGGCATCAAACTGGCCGTATTGCTCGCCCTGGTCATCCCACAGGCGCCACTGTCTACCCACCCGTTCAAGCCGATCAACCCGTGTCTGGAGAAACAGATCCAGTCCCTCACTCATGCCTTGCACCATGGCGTTCATTGAGGGCACACCGACGTATCGGGTCTGTTCATCGGGTGACGGCTGCACCCCATCGCGATCCAGCACCACCGGCGTTACCGCCCAGGGGGCAACCCAGCCCCGGGCAAGCCATTGGTCTACTTCCTGCTGGAACTCAGGGCTGCGCACGGTAAAATACTGCGCCCCGTGGTCCGCTTGCCAGCCATCACGGCGTCGCGTCGCCAGGCGGCCGCCGCGGCCGCGGCTCTTCTCGAATACCTGACATCGATGTCCGGCTTGCTCGAGCTCACGCGCCAACGTCATGCCCGATAACCCGGCACCCACGACTGCAAACACTGCCATGATGACACTCCTGACTTAATCTCTGTTTTTACAGGGGACGGTCGTATAAATGATAACAACAGTCCGGCTAGGTTCGTCGAATCTGCTACGGTTATGCTACCGGCACCCTGATCCCTGTGCTTATGACACCTACTATGGGGCCACTCGGGCTAACCGCAAACCGGTTAACAAAAGAAAATGGTCAGCCCAAATCAGATCCGTTTGAAGCGCGATCAATTGAGCAAATGCGTTACACTGTATCCTACTCGGGTCCACCACAGCCGGATCACCTTTTAATCGGCTCCTTTTGACCCAATCTTTACCCACATTACAGCCTCTTACCGAGTATCAGAGACCACCATGAGCATCGAACAACGCGCCACTGTCACTATTCCGCTGGGTGAAGCCTCGGTGCCCACCCGCTTTGTCAGCTTCAATTCCCTCAGTGACAACAAAGAACATCTGGCCATTCTCTATGGTACCCCCGAACAGGATGATATTCCGCTGGTGCGCCTGCACAGCGAGTGTCTGACCGGTGATGTTTTTGGCTCGCAACGCTGCGATTGCGGTGAACAGTTGCACGAAGCTCAGCGGCTGCTGGCCGATCAGGGCGGCGTTTTACTGTACCTGAGGCAGGAAGGTCGGGGCATCGGCCTTTACAATAAACTGGATGCCTATGCGCTTCAGGATCAGGGCATTGATACCTACACCGCCAATGAAATGCTCGGCTTCGCCCACGACATGCGCGACTTCAAACCCGCCGCCGACATGCTGTTGGCGTTGGGCATCAAGCGCATCCGTTTGCTTTCGAACAACCCGCATAAAGCCAGCCAGCTGGAAGAGTTCGGCATCGAAGTGGTCGACCGCCAGGACACCGGTGTTTACGTCAACCGCCACAATGCAGCCTATCTTAAGGCCAAGGTCGACCAGCAGGCACACAGCATCTTGCTCGATCAGGCCAAAAAACCCGCCTCGACCGATCAGTAACGGGCTGTGTATAACCCCGGTATAAGATCTGAATGAGTTGGGATCTAACTGGGGATAATCATTAAGACATTTCCAAAAAGCGCCAAACTACGCGGCTCAACCGCCGTTTATCTGGGGATATTTCTGTGTGTTATGACTGTTGATAACGTCAGACGTTTTCGGAATAAACCCTGTTGACTGCCACTGCGTATCCTATCGCTCTCGTTAGGCTGGAAGGCTCCAACCGTATGTCCCGATCACAACGGTCAGTGGCAAAGCAAAACTTGCCCGAAAAAATCACATCAATGCCGGCTGAGTGCGGCGAATACTGGACGTTGCGCTGGCTGCATGACACTCTGAAGGCGTTAAATAACGCGTCAGGATTCAGGGCATGCAATATCTCGAAGAATGGTTAACAACACCCGATGGTCACACCATCCCGGTCAAAGTCTGGCGCCCGCGTGCACCCACAGCCACGCTGGTTATCGCGCACGGCATGGCGGAACATGCCAGCCGCTATGCCGCCCTGGCCGACTGGTTGAATGACCATGACATCGCCGTGGTGGCGGTTGAGCATCGCGGCCACAGTGACGATTGCCCCGAGGCTGATCTTGGCCACTATGCCGATCAGGATGGCTGGAACAAGGTGATTACCGACCTCGACCAGGTCGTCGATTACGCCCGCTCACTGGAACCAGACGCCCCCCTGACACTCTTTGGCCACAGCATGGGGTCGTTTATCGTCCAGGTTTATAGTCAGCGGTTTGGTGACAAACTGCAGGGGCTCATTCTTTGTGCCACCAACCGCATCAACCGGCCGCAATTGATCGTCTCCAAGCTACTGGTCAATGCGATCAAGGCCGTCAAAGGCCCACGCCACCTTAGCCCGCTGATCACCAACATGACCTTCGGTGCCTTCAACAAAACCTTTAAACCCAACCGTACAACGCATGACTGGCTAAGCCGGGACAACGCCCAGGTCGATGCCTATCTGGACGATGCTTACTGCGGCTTCGATTGCACCGTTCAGCTATGGAGCGACTTTATTGGCGGCTTGCTCAGCATCGATCCGCACCAGTGGCCTAAAAATCTGCCAGTGCATGTTCTTTCCGGCACCATGGATCCGGTGGGTGAGTTCGGCAAGGGCATTGGCAAGCACATCGAGGCGTTCAAAGCAGCCGGCGTCAATCTGGCCAGCACCCGAATGTTCGAAGGCGCTCGCCATGAGCTGGTGAATGAAACCAATGCGCTGGAGGTGTGGGAACATTTGGCAAGCTGTGTGGCCCAACCCTAACAGCTGGAACACGAGGGTGCAGAGTGCTTCAATCACGAAGCTTTGAACCCTTATTTGCCAATGCAGAAACTGGAAAAAATCCGTCCTAGCAAATCGTCAGAAGTGAATTCACCGGTAATTTCGCTCAGCGCGTTCTGCGCCAGGCGCAGATCTTCGGCCAACAGTTCACCCGCGGCTGCGCCGAGCAATTGGGCTTCACCGGACTGCAAAAAAGCCTGGGCCTGATGCAAGGCCTCCAGATGTCGGCGCCGGGCAATAAAACCGCCTTCGCGCGCACTTTCATAGCCCATCAGGTGTTTCAGGTGTGCCCGCAGGGCGTCGAGACCGATTTGGTCCCGTGCGGACAGGCGGATGACCGCTTGAGACTTTTCTGTGGATAAACCTGGGGATTCTTCAGTAAGATCGATCTTGTTGCGCACTACTGTGATCGCCGCGTTAGCGGGCAGGCGATGAACAAAATCGGGCCACAACAGGGCCGGGTCGGTTGCTTCGGTTTCGCTCGCATCGACCATGAGCAGTACCCGATCGGCCTGTTCGATCTCCTGCCAGGCGCGTTCAACACCAATGCGTTCGACCGCATCCGGGGTGTCCCGCAGACCGGCGGTATCAATGATGTGCAACGGCATGCCGTCAATGTGGATATGTTCGCGCAGCACATCCCGGGTGGTACCGGCGATGTCGGTGACGATGGCCCGGTCGTTACCGGCCAGGGCGTTCAGCAAACTGCTCTTGCCAGCGTTTGGACGACCGGCGATAACCACCGTCATGCCGTCGCGCATCAGGCTGCCCTGGTTCGCCGCTTCAGTAACCCGGTCGAGCTGACCAATAATGGCGGCCAAATCCGACTGCACCTTGCCATCGGACAGAAAGTCGATTTCTTCTTCCGGAAAGTCGATCGAGGCTTCCACATAGATGCGCAGCCGAATCAGTTGCTCGACCAGACTGTGGATTTCTTTGGAAAAGGCGCCTTGCAGGGAACGAACCGCCGAACGGGCGGCTTCGCTGGATGAAGCGTCAATGAGATCAGCAATGGCTTCGGCCTGGGCCAGGTCCAGCTTGTCGTTCAGAAAGGCGCGTTCGGAGAATTCGCCCGGTCGCGCCAGGCGTGCGCCGAGCGCCATCACCCGCTGCAGCAGCAGATCCAGAATAACCGGTCCGCCATGCCCTTGCAGTTCCAGAACGTCTTCACCGGTAAAAGAGTTAGGGTTGGCAAAAAACAGGGCGATGCCTTCATCCAACGGTTGCTGGTCGGCATCGAAAAAGGGGCCGTAATGGGCGTTACGCACCTGGGGACGGTGTCCCAGAATGGCGACTGCGATAGCGGCTGCGCCTGCCCCGGAAACCCGGATGATGCCAACGCCACCCCGTCCGGGTGGCGTTGCCAGTGCACAGATCGTATCGCGGTCGGACATCAGCTCGCCGATTTGGCCTTGTCGGCTTTCTCGAACTGACGGTTAACAATGTACTGCTGCACAATGGTGGTTACGTTGTTGACGAACCAGTACAGCGTCAGACCGGCCGGGAACCAGAGGAACATGAAGGTGAAGATCACCGGCATGAACTTCATCATCCGCGCTTGCATTGGGTCCATGCTCGGTTGCTGTTGCATCTGCATTTGCACGAACATCGAGGCGCCCATCAGCAGCGGCAGCACGAAGTAAGGGTCCTTGATCGACAAGTCTTCGATCCAGAAGATAAACGGCGACTGACGCAGCTCCACGGCTTCCATCAGTACCCAGTACAAGGCGATAAAGATTGGCATCTGCACCAGGATCGGCAAACAACCGCCCATGGGGTTCAGCTTCTCTTTCTTGTACATCTTCATCATTTCCTGACCCAAACGCTGCCGATCGTCGCCGAACTGCTCGCGCAGTTGCGTCATCTTCGGCGCAAATTTGCGCATCTTGGCCATGGAACGGTAGCTTGAAGCGGTCAGCGGGTAGAGGACCATCTTGACCGTCAGGGTCATCAGTACAATTGCCCAGCCCCAGTTGCCAACCAGGCCGTGCATGAATTGCAACAATTTGAACAACGGCTGGGCTGCCCACCACAACCAGCCGTAATCGACCGTCAGTTCCAGGTGCTCGGTGATGGTTGCCAGGTTGTCCTGGTCTTTCGGGCCGACGTAGAGCTGGGTAGAGGTGGTTGCCGTGTCGCCCGCTGCAACCGTTAACGCCGGTGACTGAAAACCAGCGTAATAGAGGCCATTGGCGAGCTGGCGCGCATAGTAGCTGTGCGACTGATCGGCAGCGGGTACCCAGGCCGACAGGAAGTAATGCTGCAGAATGGCTATCCAGCCACCGGTCTGGGTAATGCGGAAGGTTTCATCTTCCATATCGCCAAAGGATATCTTGCGATAGCGATCATCCGGTGTGGTGATCGCCGCACCTAGATAGGATGCCATGCCAATCTGACCACCGGCACTGGGGTCGTCGGAGCGGTCACGCTTGAGCTGTGCAAAAAGATTGGTGGTGATGGCCTGTCCGGATTCGTTCTGAATCTCGTAACGAATGTCGATCAGGTAGCGGCCACGTGTCAGCGTGAACACCTTGTTAACGGTAACGCCGTCGTCGGTGGTGTGCGTCAGGGTGACTTCAATCTGCTCGCTGCCGTCTTCCAACTGGTACTCGTTTTGTTCCGCCTGGTAGCGGGCACGTTGCTCACTGTCGATGCCATCGGGCCCTACCAGACCACTCATGGCCGTGTAAGTGCGCTGACGATTTTCGAGAATGCTAAAAGGGACGTTCGGAGTATCGGCGCGGGCCGGGAACTCGGGCAGCGCCGCATTAATGACATCGCCACCGATCAGGTCAATCGTCAGATCAAGCACGTCTGATTGAAGTCTGACCACGTCACCACTGGTCGCGGGAGCCGCCGCAGTGGTTCCCGGGCCACCCGCTGCTTCGGGCACTTCACTGTCCGGCGCGACACGGGCGGTTTCATCCGGAACCTCGGACTGAGGGACTTCCAGAGGTGCCATTTCTGACGAACTGGCGGTTTGCTCTTGCTGCGGCGCACCGGAATAGTCAGATGACCACTGCAGGACCAAGATGTAAGAGACCACGGCCAAACCCGCGATCAGGACAATACGGCGCACATCCATAATCAATTTCCAGTCAGATCATTAACCCCGAACCGAATCCTGACTGTCAAAAACACGCAATATCCAACGCATCAGGGGCTGGATCAGGATGGGAGCAGTCTGTGGTTGCCCGGTTCAGGCTGAGGAAGCGTACATGACAGACGTTATCCGCCCGCTTCCTGTGTAAAAAGCGCCGAAATGGTACCTGCACAGGGTGCGTATTGCCAGCCAAATACCCCTGGCTGTACAAAAACCCTGAAGATGGTTTCAGGCGGAGTCCGTCATCGCCTTGTGCCAGCGACGTGTCAGGCGTCTGAGCTGCTTTTCAATCAGCTCATGCAACTGCTCATGCGGCAGCGTTCCCAGCTCTTTTCGACCCATCAGAATGATGTCGAGGGGTGGCCAGTCGGCATAATTCAGGCGAAAAACTTCCCGGGCACAGCGCTTGATTCGATTGCGGGCGACTGCGGTACGGATGTTTTTTTTGGCGAGAATAAACCCAAGTCGGGCAGTGCCTGTTTGAGCGGGGCGAGACAGCAGCAGTAATTCAGGGCAGGCCGATTTGACAGCCACCTGGTCGAACACGGCACGGAAATCCCCGGGTGTCAGTAAGCGATGACTGCGGGGATGTCCGTAGCCCGATACGGGTGTAGAACCGGGTACCAGGGCGCTTTCCGTAGAAATACCGGTTAGACCGTCAGGGCAGCACGACCACGAGCGCGGCGACGAGCCAGAACTTTACGCCCGTTTGCTGTTGCCATACGGGCACGAAAACCGTGGGTACGCTTGCGCTTCAGGACGCTGGGTTGAAAAGTACGTTTCATGGTTGTTCTCACACCGTGTCGGGGGAAGCAAAGCTTCCGTTGGGCATCGGGTCCGCCAGTTACTCACATTTGGAGCTTGCGAACCCATAAATTTGGATGGCGGATTCTAATCACTTTGGTTGAGTAATTCAATGACGATTTTTTAATCAGCCAATTATCACGGTCGCTGGTTTTCAGAGGTCGAATGATTCTCGTATCACTTGGTTTTGAACACTTGAGTACTTAAAGAATTAATTTAGGTTTATAGGGTCTTAGGATAGTTCTTTTTTGTTATTAGTTAAGCACGATGTTTTCTGTTTAAAAGTAAAAAAAAATCATATAAAACAATAGGTTACAGGCATAGTAACCTCGGGTTTCCCTGGGTACGGACTGGGCATGACCGGCCCAAAAGCTGTGTGTAACCTGGCTACTTATACACAATCTTTTATGCACAAAACCGTCCAGAGGGTTACACACAGCCTTGTGCGCCCGGTTATTCACAGCTTTGCAGGGACCCGGGCGATATAGTGGAAACAGCCTGTAGTGACCGCCTTTGGCGGGATTTCAGGATTCCCGGGTCTGTCGGTGCGGGGACTTGTTTCAGGCTCGACTGCGACTGGCGTGTGCCGTGTGGGCAAGTTAGAATGCGGCTTCTATTTTGGTATTCATCCGGAGTGTTTGTGCCCGATTCAGCCTGGCAACAGTGTCTTGATCTGCTGCGCGGGGAGGTTCCCTCGCATCAGTTCAATACCTGGATTCGCCCACTGAGCCATCGTCTGGAGGGTGAGGCTCTGGTGTTGCTGGCACCCAACCGGTTTGTGGGTAACTGGGTGCGGGACAAGTATTTGCACCGAATCCAGGAACTGATGAACCAGTTCGGGGCCGCAGATGCACAGGTGCTGGTTGAAGTCAGTGCCCGCTCTGGGCGACCAGCACGCCCCGCTCGCCGACAACCGGAAACTCAAACCCTGGCAGCGGCTGGTTACGCAGGGAGTCAGGCGCAGGCAGCGGTCGAACCGGAAGTCAGTCAACACGAGAGCCGGCATCCCAGTCCTGAGCCCGCACCCGTGGTGGCCGAACGGATTAACAGTGATCCGATGCCGGTTCAGACCACAGGTTCGCAACGTGGTAAGGGTAAGTTTCAGAATTATTTGAACCCGGGCTTCAGTTTCGCTTCTTTTGTGGAAGGCAAGTCAAATCAGCTGGCGCTGGCGGCGAGTCAGCAGGTTGCGGACAACGCTGGCGGTGCTTACAACCCACTCTTTATATACGGTGGCGTTGGTCTCGGTAAAACTCACCTGATGCAGGCCATTGGTAACCATATCGTTGAACAGAACCCTGGTGCCAAGGTGGTCTATCTGCATTCGGAGCGTTTTGTGGCCGATATGGTCAAGGCGTTGCAATTAAATGCCATGGCTGAGTTCAAGCGCTTCTATCGCAGCCTCGATGCGCTGCTGATTGACGACATTCAATTTTTCGCCAAGAAAGACCGCTCGCAGGAAGAATTCTTTCATACCTTTAATGCGTTGCTTGAAGGTAACCAGCAGGTGATTCTGACCTGCGATCGCTACCCCAAGGAAATTGAGGGGCTTGAGGATCGTCTGAAGAGCCGGTTTGGCTGGGGTTTGACGGTCGCGGTGGAACCACCGGATCTGGAAACCCGGGTCGCGATTCTAATGAAGAAGGCGGAAAAGCAACGCGTGAAGCTGCCAGCCGATGCAGCCTTTTTTATTGCTCAGCGAATTCGCTCGAATGTCCGTGAACTTGAGGGTGCACTGAAGCGTGTCGTGGCCAATTCCCAATTCACTGGCGCGGCGATCAATACCGCCTTTGTCAAAGAGTCTTTAAAAGACCTCTTGGCGCTGCAGGACAAACAAGTCAGTATTGATAACATTCAGCGCACCGTGGCTGAGTATTACAAGATCAAGATATCGGATTTGCACAGCAAACGACGCAGTCGCAGCATTGCACGTCCGCGTCAGGTGGCGATGGCACTGGCCAAAGAATTGACCCAGCACAGTTTGCCGGAAATTGGCGAAGCCTTTGGCGGACGCGACCATACAACGGTGTTGCACGCCTGCCGCAAGGTCAAGGAATTGCGCGAAACCACCCTGGACATCAACGAAGATTACAACAACCTGTTACGAACGCTGACCACCTGATTAATGGATGGAAACGGACTCATGATTCAATTCTCACTGCCACGAGACACCCTGTTAAAACCACTGCAACTGGTGGGGGGTGTCGTTGAAAAACGTCAGACATTACCGGTGTTGTCTAACGTTCTGCTGGAAATCGAAGGTAACCAGTTGTCGCTTACCGGTACTGATCTTGAAGTTGAAATTCAGGGTCGGGTAGAGCTGACGGAACCGTCCACTGAGGGCGCGGTAACGGTACCGGCGCGCAAATTGCTCGACATAGTCAAGTCGTTACCGGATGACAGTCTGATCAGCCTGATCCAGAACGATGACCGGGTCGTGGTCACCAGCGGGCGCAGTCGTTTTACGCTCTCTACCTTGCCCGCATCGGATTTCCCGAATGTCGAGGAAGATGAAAATACCCTTAACTTCAACATGCCGCAAAAAACGCTGAAAAAGCTGGTCGATGCAACCTCCTTTGCGATGGCTCAGCAAGATGTGCGCTATTATTTGAACGGAATGTTGCTGGAATTGTCGCAGAATAGGGTACGTACCGTCGCGACTGACGGCCATCGTCTGGCAATGAGCAGCCAGGGCGTCGATGCCTTGGGTGTCGAGGAACGTCGTCAGGTAATCGTACCGCGCAAGGGCATTCTGGAATTGAACCGCCTCATGGGCGATTCTGATGATTCGGTCGAAATTTCCCTGGGCACCAACCATCTTCGTGCCAAAACCGCCGCCTTTACCTTCAGTTCCAAGCTGGTGGATGGCAAGTTTCCAGATTATGAACGGGTTGTGCCCCGTGGTGGCGACAAGGAAATCGTCGGTGATCGTCAGTCATTGCGTTCCATTTTCAGCCGTGCTGCTATTTTGTCTAACGAAAAGTACCGTGGCGTTCGGCTGATGCTCAGCGAAAACAACCTGCAGGTCAGGGCTAATAACCCCGAGCAGGAAGAGGCCGAGGTCAACCAGGAAATCGATTATCAGGGTCCGGAACTGGAAGTCGGGTTCAATGTGTCCTATCTGCTGGATGTGATGAACGTCACCCAGGGAGAGCAGGTTAAACTGGTGCTGTCGGATGCGAACAGCAGCGCCTTGCTGAGTGATTTTGACGATGATTCTTCGGTTTATGTCGTGATGCCGATGCGTCTGTAATCGGGCATAGGCTCTAAAGCCCGGAATGTCCATTCATCGTTTGACCATTCAGGGTGTCCGTAACCTGGCGGACACCCGTTTCGACCCCGGCCCCGGCATCAATATATTGTCCGGTGATAACGGCGCTGGCAAGTCGTCGGTGCTGGAAGCCATTCATCTATTGGCGCTGGCCCGTTCCTTTAAGGTCTCCCGCACCCGCACTCTGATTCGTCAGGGCGTTGACGACGCCACCGTCTTTGCTGAGTTTAACAACAAGACTCGTATTGGCGTTCAGCGTTCACGCAATGGTCACCACAGTATCCGCATTAATGGCGAGGCGGTCAGTGCAGTCTCTGAACTGGCGCAACGACTCCCCTTGCAGCTGATCCACAGCGATAGCTTCCTATTATTGGAAGGCTCTCCAGGACACCGCCGGCAGTTTCTCGACTGGGGGGTTTTCCATCAGGAAGACAGCTTCCACACCCAGTGGCAGAACGCGCAAAAAAGCCTGAAAAACCGCAACTCTCTGCTCCGATCTGGTAGAATAGAGCGTTCGCAGCTGGCGGTCTGGCAGCGTGAATTTATTACCGCTGCGGAGCAGTTGGATGATTTGCGAAAGCAGTACCTGGAGGGGTTTGTGCCCCGGTTTCATCAGGTGCTGGCAGCCCTGGTCGATTTACCCGAGGTGCGGATTCACTACTACCGCGGCTGGGATAAAGCCCGGCCATTGGCTGAGGTGCTTGAACAGCAACTGGAGCGGGATCTTAAGCTGGGGTACACCCAGAGCGGCCCGCAACGATCAGACATGCGCATTAAAGTAGGCGCCCAGGCGGCGAGTGATGTGTTGTCACGGGGCCAGCAAAAGCTGGTGGTGTGCGCGCTCAAGGTTGCTCAGAGCCTGCACTTGCAAGACGTTCATCACCGGCCAACGACTTTTCTGGTGGATGACCTCCCAGCAGAGTTGGATCGGCACCATATTCAGAAGTTAGGCGCCCTAATGGAAGGACTGACCGGTCAGGTTTTTATGACCAGTGTCGACCCGTCACTCCTCAAGGATTTTTGGCAAGCGCCGGATCAGGTTCGAATGTTCCATGTGGAACAGGGCCAGGTACGTCCGGCGAACGATTTGGAGCTACCAGATGAGTAACAGTTACGATTCCTCCAGTATTAAAGTACTCAAGGGACTGGATGCTGTGCGCAAGCGTCCCGGCATGTACATTGGGGATACGGACGATGGCACCGGTTTGCACCACATGGTGTTTGAAGTGGTGGATAACTCCATCGATGAAGCCCTGGCCGGACACTGCAAAGACATCAAGGTAGTGATACACCCGGATGAATCGGTCACCGTCAGCGACGACGGCCGTGGCATTCCGACCGACATGCACGAAGAAGGGCAGTCGGCCGCTGAAGTGATTATGACCGTGCTCCACGCCGGTGGTAAGTTCGACGATAACAGCTACAAAGTATCGGGCGGTTTGCACGGCGTTGGTATTTCGGTGGTAAACGCCCTGTCTTCTGAAGTGATACTCACTATTCGCCGCGACGGCAAGATTCACGAACAACGCTATGTACATGGTGTGCCGCAAGAGCCGCTTAAGATCGTCGGTGAGGCCGATTACACCGGTACGACCATTCACTTCAAACCCTCGGGTGAGACCTTCACGTCGATCGAGTATTCGTTCGATATTCTGGCCAAGCGCTTGCGTGAGTTGAGCTTCCTGAATTCTGGTGTAGCCATCCACCTGAAAGATGAGCGCAGCGGTAAGGAAGAGTACTTCAAGTATGAAGGCGGTCTGAAGGCGTTTGTCGATTATCTGAACAAGAACAAACAAACCCTGAATCAGGTATTCCACTTTTCCTTTCAGCGTGAAGAAGATGGTATCGGCGTGGAAGTGGCGATGCAGTGGAACGATACCTATCAGGAAAATATCCTCTGTTACACCAACAACATCCCGCAGCGCGATGGTGGTAGCCACCTGGCTGGTTTCCGCGCTGCACTGACGCGTACGTTGAATACCTATATTCAGAATGAAAACCTGCAGAAGAAACACAAGGTTCAAACCACGGGTGACGATGCCCGTGAAGGACTGACTGCCATTATTTCGGTTAAGGTGCCCGATCCCAAGTTCAGCTCCCAGACCAAAGACAAGCTGGTATCCAGTGAGGTCAAGCCGGCCGTTGAGCAGGAAATGGGCAAGCAACTTGGTGATTTTCTGCTGGAAAACCCGGGTGAAGCCAAGATTCTGGTTGGCAAGATGATCGATGCAGCCCGGGCCCGTGAAGCGGCGCGCAAAGCACGTGATATGACCCGTCGTAAAGGCGCGCTGGACATCGCCGGCCTGCCTGGCAAGCTGGCCGATTGCCAGGAGAAAGACCCGGCGCTGTCTGAACTCTACCTGGTGGAGGGTGACTCTGCCGGTGGTTCTGCCAAACAAGGGCGCGACCGCCGTACCCAGGCCATTCTGCCGCTGAAAGGTAAAATCCTGAATGTAGAGAAAGCCCGCTTTGACAAGATGCTGCAATCTGCTGAAGTCGGTACGCTGATTACGGCGTTGGGCTGCGGTATTGGCCGTGAAGAGTTCAATCTGGCCAAGTTGCGCTATCACCAAATCATCATCATGACGGATGCCGACGTCGATGGGTCGCACATTCGCACCCTGTTGCTGACTTTCTTTTTCCGGCAAATGCCGGAGCTGATTGAAAACGGCCATATCTACATTGCGCAGCCGCCGTTGTTCAAGCTGAAAAAAGGTAAGCAAGAGCAATACATTAAAGATGAAAAGACACTGGAACAGTATCTGATTTCCCAGGCGCTCGATGGCACTGAATTGTTCGTGAATGAGACCGCACCTCCGATTCGGGATACCCAGCTGGAAAACCTGGTTAATCAGTATAAAGACGTGATGAGCCGGATTGAACGCATGAGCCGGGTGTATCCGAAGGCGGTGCTGCAAGAGCTGATCTATATGCCGGATCTGACGCCGGAGATGCTGTCCAGCCAGGATGAAGTCGCAGATTGGGTCGATCACCTCAGCGACCGGCTGCTCGATACCAATGCGGGCAGTACGACCTATCAAATGTCCATTACCGAAGACAAAGAGCGTCATATCTTTGTGCCCAAGGTGCAGGCGATCGCCCATGGTTTGGGTACGGACTACCAGTTCTCTCATACTTTCTTCGAAAGTAAGGAATATCAGGCTATCGTCGCCTTGCGTAACGTGCTCGACGGGCTGATTGAAGACGGCGCCTACCTGAAGCGGGGCGACAAGTCCCAGCCGATTGCTGAGTTTGAAGAAGTGATCGAGTGGATGATGGGTGAGGCCAAGCGCGGCTATAACATTCAGCGTTATAAGGGCCTGGGTGAAATGAACCCGGACCAGCTGTGGGAAACCACCATGGATCCGGAGCAACGCCGCATGCTACAGGTCACCATTGAAGACGCCATCGGTGCCGATCAGATCTTCAGCACCCTGATGGGTGATGATGTAGAGCCACGTCGTGCCTTTATTGAGACAAATGCCTTGCTAGTGAGCAACCTGGACTATTAACACAAGTTTCGGAGTTCAGTTTTGCCTTGGTGCCAGGAATCTGTGTCAGGCACCGGGTTTACCTATCTGGGGTCGGCGTGGACCCATCCATGGGGCCTAGACCACAGCATCCATGCTGTGGACTCCCCCAGATAGGTAAACCCTGCACCTGACACTCAACTGGTTGCGAACTCCGAAACTTGAGTTTAAGCGGTCGCATGTTTTGGTTTCTTCCGGTTCGTGCAGAAGACTGGGCAGGGCAGAGCTATCTACTTTGTATTCGAAGGTTTTAAAAAAGGGGTCTAAATGGCTCCTTTTTTGTGGGAAGTAGAAAATCAGTTCAATCTTGTTGAGGGAGGAGGAAGTCAGCTAAGTTTAAGTTGTTACTTTGAACCATATAGCCCTAACTGTTCAGCAGTTTGTTTTCGACTGCTGAACAGTTCCACGTGGAACATGGTTCAAACGCTATTCTCGCCCACTATGGTGTGAGTACCCAAACAGTCTGGCCAGTATCGGTCCATTGGAAAACGCCCCCGCTTGTCTGCAAGAAGCCCCTCAGCCTTCAATAATTCATATTGAACGATGGAACCCGGATGTTCGGTAATTTTACGTTGGCTGTTGATGATTCTAAACCAGGGTAGACCCGACTCACGCGGCAGTGTTCTCAGCCAAGCCTGTATTTGCCGAACGTGAACACCGCACAAGCTGGCCAGACGCCCGTAGCTGGTGAAATAGCCCGGGGGAATGGAGGCCAAAGTCTGGTAAAACGCTGCTTTGGGTGTTGTGTGGACGTCATCATTCGCTGACATGAATGTCTCCTGGAGCAGAGTAGGCCAATCAGTTTAGACGCTGTGTAGGGTCAGGTGAATGCCTGATGGGAGAAGGAGAAGATAGGGGGGTGAAGAGTGTTAAACAAGACTGTGGATTGTTATGGGTGTGTTCCACGTGGAACACACTCGGAGCGGTTTCCTTTGTCAGCCTAACTCCGAAACTTGAGTTAGGAGCCTAAACCTGAATCAAGGGCTTCAATAACCTTTTCCGAGGAACTGACTTCAAACTGGCCTGGCTCGTCAACCGCTATCCATTCTACAACACCATCGTTGGCGATCAGCGCGAAGCGACGTGAACGCACACCCATGCCCCGGCTGGTCGCGTCTACTTCGAGCCCCAGAGCCTCGACAAAATCGGCATTGCCGTCGGCGATCATATCCAGGGCCTCAGCGTTTTGCTGCTTGCCCCAGGCGGCCATGACGAAGGCGTCGTTGACACTGAGGCAAACGATGCGATCCACACCCTTAGCCTTGAGGGTATCGGCATTGATGACAAAACCCGGTAAGTGAGACTGGCTGCAGGTTGGGGTAAAGGCGCCCGGTACGGCAAAGAGGACAACCCTTTGATTCGCAAACAAATCATCAGACGACACACTGACGGGGCCACCTTCGCCCATTCGGTGCAGCAGCACATTGGGCAGGGTTTCTCCAGCTTGAATGGTCATAGTTGCAGGGTTCTCCATAGGTTTCATTTGCAGTGTGATTGATTGCTTATCGACGGCACCGGCGACGGGTATGCTTTGCACAATGTCTTGGTATCCGTATGGGGCCATAGTATACGAAAGTCAGACGCCGATGGACTTAAGGGGCGTTTACTGAGACATTTTAACAGAGCCCCAGACTTCCGGACACAAGATAGGAGTGAACCACCAATGGCGCCTGAAGACACCGCCGATAAAGAGAGTAATCCATACACGCTTGAGCTGATTCAACCCGCTGACAATGCTGCCATGGCAATTGTCATCCGCCAGGGCTTGAAGGAATTTGGCGCTAACCGGCCCGGTTTTGCCTGGCAGGATCCGGAGCTGGACGAGCTGAGTCGTGCTTACAGCAGTGATACCACGGCGTATTGGGTTGTCAGAGGCCGGGATGGGGTTGTGGGTGGCTGTGGCATAGGTCGGTTGCAGGGACTGGCTGATTGCTGTGAGTTGCAGAAGATGTATGTCCTGGCTGAGCATCGCGGTGCCCGCCTTGGCGCCCGGTTGATGAAAGCGGCATTGGACTTTGCCAGCCAGCATTACCACTGGTGTTATCTTGAAACGATGGGCGGTATGAATCGGGCGGCTGCGTTATATCGCCGTTCCGGCTTTATCCGGCTGCCGCAGCCTATTGGACAAACCGGTCACAATGCGTGCGATCACTGGTATATTAAAGAACTCAACAGCAATGACATAAAATGCTGATCGCGGGCTGAGTTATCCGGGTCATAACCCTCCCCAGTTGTAAGCGCCTGCCCGCCCATGCCCGGAGCTACTATATGGATATAATGTTAAATACACGCCGGAGTGCGATGGTGAGTTTGAGCTACCCGCAACGGTTTCCCGGGCGGGGGCACCGGTCAGGAGTCTGGCGTCGGTTGCTGGTGTTATGGCTGGCAACACTGACGGTGTTGGTTACCCATGCAGAGCCAACGGTACCTCTGATCGAGCTGACTCAGTCGGATGTGGAAAACCTGGGCCCCCAGGTATTGCTTCTGGCTGATGATAGTGGCCGCTTGTCGCCATTTGATATTCTGCAACCTGAATACGCCAGTCAATGGAAGGGACAGAACGAGCAAAGCATTAACCGTGGCTACGACGATACGCCGTTCTGGGTGCAGTTCAGACTGAATGCGGCTCAGTCAATTCACAAGGAGTGGCACCTGGTGCTATCTAATCCGTTACTGGATTATGTGGATGTGTATCAGGTGTTTGGTAACAGTGGGCCGAGGTTGATTTATCGGTCCGGGTTGCATCGTCCGAACCAGAGTCGCATTGAAGACCATCGCTTCTTCATTATTCCTGTCGAGGTCTATGGGCCTACAACCTATCTGATGCGCCTAGAGACCTCACCGTCGGCGCTGGTGCCCCTTCACGCCTATCCCAGCGATGAGTTTTGGTCGCCGTTGCTCAAAGCCGACATTGGTAACTGGCTGTTTTACGGTGTGTTACTGGCGATGGTTTTGTACAACACCTTTTTATACACCACGGTTCGTGATGTCAGCTATCTGTTCTACGGATTGTTTATATCCGGTTTCGGAGTGTTGCAACTGTCACTGGACGGATATCTGGCCCAGTATCTCTGGCCTCCAGGTCTGATATATCACTATCAATACAATATCTGGATTACGCTGGCTACGGTAACCTCTGCCTGTTTTTTTATTATTCACTTCCTGAACCTAAGGCAAACATCTCGTGCTCACCTGTGGGCGCTCTATGGCATGGTCGCACTGCAAGTTATAGCGGGTATTTTACTGGTTACGATTGAACTCGACTGGTTTGTCCGATTTTATACACCCACTATATTATTGTTTATGGCCCTGGCGATTTCAGCTGGCATTCACGCCTGGCGTGCAGGCTTTATGGCCGCAAAATTCTTTGTGCTGGCCTGGGTGCTGTTCGCACTGGGCAATGCCGTTTTTCTGCTGGGGGTGGAACCACCGCTATCCCCTAATCTCGCTTCCAAGCTGGGCGCCTTTGCTGAGGCCATGTTGTTGAGCTTTGCACTGGCTTATCGAATTCGTCTGTTACGGGAGGAGCAGGAACGTCAGCGCATGAGGGTTGAGGCACAGAGCCAGTTTCTGGCGCAAATCAGCCATGAAATCCGAACCCCATTGAACGGTGTTCTGGGAATGACCGAGGTTTTGTCCCGCACACACTTGGATAACGAACAGCGCAGCTACGTTGATACTATTCAGGGATCAGGCAGTTCCTTGCTGGCACTGATCAACGACATTTTGGACTATTCGAAAATTGAAGCGGGTAAGATGTCCTTTCGGCGAGAGCCGGTGGATGTTCACCAGTTGGTTGAGCAGCAGGTCAAACTGTTCCTGTCTCAGGCAGAGCATAAATCACTGTCCTTGACGGGCGACATTGACCCCACTGTACCGGCCTGGGTAATGCTGGATGCCCAGCATGTGCGTCAGGTAATGTCGAACCTGGTTAGTAATGCCATTAAATACACGGACGAGGGAAAGGTCACGCTGACGCTCTGTATCGACCCAAAAGCGCCACGGCTGCTTGAATTCAGGATTGAAGACAGTGGCATCGGCATTTCCGAAATTGATCAGAAAAATATGTTTAACCTCTATTCCGATGTCGATCCCGGGCGGCAGCGTAAGGCTGGCGGCACTGGTCTTGGCCTGGCGATCAGTCGGGAGTTGGTGGTGTTGATGGGCGGTAGTCTGATCGTATCCAGTGTGCCAGGTCAGGGCTCATGCTTTACTGTCAAACTACCTTTTTTACATGCCAGACGGCGGTCGGAGGAAGCTCGACTGGCGGATCCGAAATCACAAAACGGTTTCAGGGTGTTGGTTGCAGAAGACAATATGGTTAACCAGCGAGTTATTCAGGGTTTACTGGAAAAGCTTGGCCACCAGGTCGTGTTGACCAGTCACGGCGGGGAAGCCGTCGAGGTGCGACAGTCTGAAACCTTTGATTGTGATGTGCTGTTGATGGATTGCGAAATGCCACATCTGGATGGCTACCAGGCAACCGAGGCGATACGCGCTTATGAAAGGAGTCACAATCTACCGAGGCTGCCTATTGTAGCGCTGACGGCTCATGCCCTGGAGGACGTGCGCCGACACTGCCTCGATGCCGGCATGGATGACTTTCTGACCAAACCCATCAATACCCGCTACCTGGAACGGGTATTGGCTCTGACGACGCGCCGATGAGGCGTGTGGCTTTTATCGGGCCAGTTCCGGTAACTCTATTTCAAGTGCCACCGGCAAGTGATCAGACAGCGGAAAGTCCAGGACGCCCATGCGCACAATTCGCAGATGACGACTGACCAGAATGTGATCGAGACAGCGATGCGGCTGCCAACTTGGAAAGGTCGCCCGGGCGTGGGCGGACTTAAGGCCGCATTCACGCAACGGTGAGTCATTTAATAACCTCAGGCTGTGCGTGTTCATATCACCCATGACGATGACGTGTTGGTATTGCTGGATCAGATTCCGAATAAAGCGCAGCTGCTGATCCTGTGCTTTCTTACTGAGAGCAAGGTGCAGCATGACGATCACCACCGGATGCTCATCACCCAGCTGAACCACAATGGCCCCCCGGCCGGGTAAGCCGGGCAATGCATGAGTATCGATGCGGTGCGGTTCGAAGCGAGAAATAAGGCCGTTGCTGTGCTGGGCAAAGCGCCCGAGATTGCGATTTAATTGTTGGTGCCAATAAGGCTGCCCGGACTTTTTTGCCAGGTATTCAACCTGATTGACAAACCCGGTGCGAAAACTGCCACCGTCGACCTCCTGCAATGACACCACATCGAAATGTTGGATCAGATCACTGATCCGATCAAGATTATGTTGACGCGATCGGCTGGGCCACAGATGTTGCCAGGACTTCAGGAAATAGTCGGGGTAATGCCGGGTATTAATGCCAACCTGAATATTGAAACTCAGCAGCGTCAGATGGTCTGGATCGGCCTTGCGGTAGAACTCACGGGGATCACTGAGGTGAACCGGGAGTTCATAATCAAGGTGACTCGATCTCATTGACGGGCTCCTGTAGATGGTGACCCGACGGCAAATAACAAGAAGAACAGAAGGGCCGGTTGGTTACACACAGTGTAGCTCAACCGGTACTGGGATATGTATCAGGCAACCGTTTTAGACGAACTATTACAGCTGTGGGTCATTGCGTATCAGCCATTCAGCAACGGTGAACATCCGTTCATTACCGCCAGACATCTGGCCGGAAATCAGGTATTTGCCGTTAACAACCAGGCTGGGTGTCCCCTGAATCTGGCTCATCTGAGTGATTTTCTGAGCCAGGGAAATGCGGGTGTTGACCGCGAAAGAATTGGCCATGTCCATATAGTCATTTTCGCTGATGCCGAAACGCTCGAAAATCTCGGCAAAATCTTCGTCAGACGAGAGCCGGTTCCGGTTTGCGTGAATTTCGTTATAAATGGACGGATGGCTCTGGTCGATTACGTTCAAAAACTGACCGGTGTAATAAGCCTTGGCTTCTGGAATCTGCCGGGGATTAAAGATAACCGGTACCGGTGTAAAGCGAATGTCGTCAGGTTTGCCTTGTTTCCAGGAGGTAACAAAGGGTTCCAGGTTAAAGCAGTGAATGCAGCTGTAACTGAAAATCTCCATAATTTCACCGGCTTCTTCGCCACGATAACTGGTGGGCAATTTTTCCGGTAATACCTGGTAGTGAGTTCCTGCCCGGAATTCTTCTGCTGCAGCGGAACCGGCGAGCACGATCAGTGCCAGCGCAGACAACATCACACGTTTAAACATAGGTTGGATCTCCACAATCGGATCAGAGTAGGCAAGGCAGTCACTTTGCCTGAAAGCCTGCCACAAAAAAAGCGAAGGCCGTTAGCCGGTCTTCGCTTTTCATTGTCTTTACCTCGGGTTAACCGGGCCTGAACGGCCGGTTTAAGCCGGGCCTGGGATCAGTGCAGCCCGCTGATATAGCTCGCCAGTGCTTCAATTTCGAAGTCTTTCAGGCGGAAAGCGGTTGAGCGCATAACCCGGGATTCACCATCGTTGGTGCGGGCTTCATCGCTGGGTTCAGACGCCCGGTAGCCACGCTGGAATTTATTCAGCTGGCTTTCAATATAAGCGGCATGTTGACCAGACAACATTGGATAGCCAGCGGGTGCGTTACCGGCACCGGTAGGTGAATGACAACCGGCGCATGAAGGTACACCGGTTTCCGGGTTACCACCACGATACAGTTGCTCACCGAGTGCGACCAGGTCCGGATCGGCGTTGCCAACGGTCTTGCTCTGACTGGCATAGTAGGCGGAGATGTCTTCGAGCTGGTCTTCACTGAAACCGTCGAGCAAGCCAGCCATCTGGGGGACGATGCGATCGTCGTTTTGTATGTCAATCAGCTGTTTCAGCAAATAGGCTTCACCCTGACCCGCCAGCTTGGGGAAGGAAGCGACAGCACTGTTGCCATCGGCACCGTGGCAAGCGGCACAGGTCTCTGTGTATTGCTCGCCGTCTTCAGCATTGCCCTCGGCCACTGCAAAACCGGAAATGCCAGCCAGCATGGTAAGGCCTACGATCAGTTTTTTCATGTCGCGTCCCGCACGTCAAAGGTGGAAAAGGTCTGTCATCAGAACGGATATGCACGGATCCGGTTTCTGATCACGCCAGTAATATAACCGGGCATTATATAGACCCGGGAGGGTGTTGAGAAGAAACCCCGCGACTTGAGTGGGTATTAATTGAACGTAGACTGGTCAGTAGGACTCCGTCCAGGCCGGATTTCAGGTACACTGCCGGTTTTTAACCTCCGGTGAGAGACCCCATGTCGGTTTTGCGTTTTGATTCGGCCCGATTCCTGACCAGTGCCCAGCATTTACAACAAAGCCCCCCTGACAGTGGGGCTGAAGTAGCCTTTGCCGGTCGCTCCAATGCGGGCAAAAGCAGTGCGATGAATGCACTGACCCGTAATTCCAAACTCGCCCGTACGTCCAAAACGCCGGGGCGCACCCAGTTGATCAACTATTTTTCGTTGTCGACCGAGAACTGCCGTCTGGTCGACTTGCCTGGGTATGGATACGCCAAGGTCAACCGGGACATGAAGGAAGACTGGGAAAAGAACATCGGCGAGTATCTGGCCGACCGGCACAGCCTTAAGGGAATCGTACTGGTGATGGACGTGCGCCACCCGATGACCGAGTTCGATGAAATGATGGTGCGCTGGGCGATTCAGACGCAGATGCCGCTGCGCGCCCTGTTAACCAAGAGCGATAAACTGAAGAAGGGCCCGGCCAAGACTACTATGATGAAAGTGCGCAGCCAGTTGCAGTCGCAGGCCAACTGGCTCTCGGCGCAGTTGTTCAGCTCACTGAAAAAGGACGGTGTCGCCGAACTGGAAGGCTGGTTACGGGAGCAGATGGAGCCTGAGCCAGAACCTGAAGACACCACTGATGACGTTTCCGGGAATTCTGACTCATAGCTTTAAACCGTGCCACTCATCGCTAGCCAAAAACCTGCTCGGCAATCGGGTTATCAATGGCCATGTCGGCGGACAGGGGTTCAGCAGAGTGTCGGGTTTGGTAAGCATGAGGCTCATGCAAGCCACCCGCACACAAGCACTGGCGACAGCTAATCAGCTTAGCACAGGAACTTCTCTGGCTGATGGCGTTTTGACCAAGCGGTCGACAATGACGCTGCTGCGCCACTTCCGTATAATGGTGATTTTAAGAGGCAGTTGACGATGACAGTCCGATTTATCGCCGGTGCGGTATGCCCTAAATGCGGCACAATGGATACCCTGAAAGCGGGCTATGAACATGAGGGTGCCGTCATGGTGCGCGAATGCGTCGACTGCGGCTACATTGACCGGATCAGTCAGACCCACCAGAGCCTTAATGAAATTAAAACCCGGGTCACGCCGCCACCGGCCGAACCGGACGTCGAAGCAACCCCGGTCAAAATTATTGATCCAACCCTACCCGCTAAGGATGACACCCAGTGACGCAAAACGCCCCGGTTGTAACCGTTGGCATCATTATGGGTTCCCAGTCCGACTGGGCAACGATGAGCCATACCGCCGATACCCTGACCCATCTGGGGATCGCCCATGAATGCAAAGTGGTGTCGGCGCACCGTACGCCCGACCTGCTATTCGACTATGCGCAATCGGCTTTTGACCGGGGCCTGAAAGTCATTATCGCCGGTGCTGGTGGTGCGGCTCATTTGCCCGGTATGTGTGCTGCCAAAACGCATTTGCCAGTGCTGGGTGTCCCGGTTCAGAGCAGCATGCTCAGCGGTGTTGATTCTTTGTTGAGCATTGTCCAGATGCCAGCTGGCATCCCGACGGGAACGCTGGCTATCGGCAAGGCTGGCGCGATCAATGCCGCTTTGCTGGCCGCTAGCATCCTCGCTAACGACGATGCCGAGGTACGTGCCGCGTTGCTCAAATTCCGTAGCGATCAGACCGAGCGGGTACTGGCCAATCCGGTTCCGGGAGACTGACGCATGCGTATCGGAGTCATAGGAGGCGGCCAACTGGGTCGTATGATGGCGCTGGCGGCGGTGCCGCTGGGCATTCGCATGGCGTTTCTGGACCCGGCCAAAGGCGCCTGTGCTGGCGACCTGGGGCCTCTGGTTGAAGGCGCGTACGATGATCACTATGCCATTCGCGAACTGTTAAAAATGTCGGATCGGGTCACCTTTGAGTTCGAAAGTGTACCCCCGAAAACGGTGGCCTTTATCGCCGAACAGGTGCCGGTTTATCCCTCGGCCCGGGCGCTGGAAACCGCCCGGGATCGCTGGCTGGAAAAAAATCTGTTTCAGCGTCTGGATATTCCCACCGCACCGATAGCCGATATCACCGACCAGGCGGATCTCGACCGTGCTCTGGAGCGTCTTGGTCTGCCAGCCATTTTAAAAACACGTACCCTGGGTTACGACGGTAAGGGACAAAAAGTGCTACGCACGGCGGACGATGCCGCAGATGCCTTTGCCGAGCTGGGTTCAGTGCCGCTAATTTACGAAGGGTTCGTCGAGTTTGACTACGAGGTGTCCTGCATCGGGGTGCGCTCGGCGTCCGCCGAACTCGCGTTTTACCCACTGGTGCGCAATGAGCATCGCCAGGGCATGTTGTACCGGTCACAACCGCTGGCCGATCATCCCCTGCAACGTCTCGCTGAGGCGGCAGTCGGGCAGGTTATGGCCGCACTCGACTACGTCGGAGTGCTCGCGTTTGAATTTTTTGTGGTGGGCGATCGGTTGCTGGCCAACGAGATTGCGCCACGTGTGCACAACTCTGGCCACTGGACCATTGAAGGCAGTACCTGCAGTCAATTCGAAAACCATATTCGCGCTGTAGCCGACCTGCCACTGGGCCGGTGCCGGGCCTCTCAGCCAGTTGCCATGTACAATCTCATCGGTGCCATGCCCGAGCGCAACGCCGTAATGACCATTCCCGGAACACACTGGCACGACTACGGCAAAGACCCGCGACCGGGGCGAAAAATTGGCCACATCACAATAACAGCGCCCACCGATAAACAGCTGGAAGAGCGTTGTCGGCAGGTGGAAACATTGCTGGTCAACGATCTGGGCTAGCGAACCCAGGCCTAGCCAGCCCAGGACAATCGCACGCCGTGCCGGGATGCCAGGCAGGGATAAGGCGGTGCCTGGTGAATAGTTTGACCAGAGGCCCTGACGGGTTCAAATGCCCGGGGCTGCTTTTCGATGATTTCCAATACAGCGGCATCCAGCTCGTTGGCGTAGGCGTCGCCGATCAGGGTGTGCACCAGCAGGTTTGACAGGGAAGTATCCCAGCTGAGTGCAGCACACCGGGTGATCAGCTTGCGCCGGTCGTGCCATTCTTCGAGCAGACGGTGGCAGAAATACACCTTGTCGAGTATCCCCAAAATACCAAACTCCAGACGCTTGGGTTCCAGGCTGGAAAAAAACGCGGCAGCGATGTTGTGCAACTGATCGAAGTCAGCGGCGTGTCCATCCCGGTTGGCTAACCCTCTGGCCTCCTCCAGCAAGATCGGCAACAAGCGACAGTATTGAATCAGCATGGCGGTCAGCCGTTGCTCCGGCACACCGTGTTCTACGATGAACAGGCTGGGGTGTTTCCGGTGAAACACGGCGATAAAGCGTAGCAGGCTCTGGGGCCCTTCCGGGGCTGCCAATGCTTGATCCAGGGCCGTGTCAATATAGGATGTGGACATTACGTCGAGCCTTGTCGGGTGACAGGGTTAGATGGCATGCAGATAGCCAAAACCAGAGAACTAAAACAACAATGCCTAAACAAGCCTTTCAGTGTTTGCTAACCCCATGGGGTTGCAGACTGTCGTCGTGAGCGCCAAGCGGTCTGAGTGCACGAACCATCAGTATAGTTCAGACAATGCTTTTTGCCTGAGTATTGAGCGGCTTTGTGAATGGTTTCGGGTTCAATAACGCAGGGTGTTCCGCGTCATAGGCAGCAATGATTTCCAGTATACACTGAGCATCCAGACGGAACGGCCGATAAACATCAGGCTGAAACTGACCCAGAGCGCCTGTTGGGTCGCCGGGAGCCACTGGCTCGCCAGTACAAAACTGACAAACCCGAACACCACACCATTGCGCATCTGCGCGGTCAGTCTGGCGCCAATAAAGACGCCATCCAGCCAGTAGGCGGTACCGGCCAGCACTGGCATGGCGATGACCCAGGGCAAATAATCGCTGGCCTGCTGTTGCAGTGTCGCTTGGCTGGTCAGGATACCCAGCAGGCTATTGCCCAATAGCGCAAACAGGGTTGTCAGCGCCACGGCTAACCCGAACGCACACCAGCCCGTGGTCCACAGGGCCTCACGCAATGCCAGCGGATCACGTTGCCCAATCGCCAGTCCGACCTGGGCCTCGGCTGCTGCAGCGCTGGCATCCAGGCTGTTGGAGATTAGCGTCAGGAACGCCAGTAGAATGGCATTGCTGGCCAGCACAGTGTCACCAAGCGTCGCACTCAGCCGGTTAAACCAGGCAAAGCCCATCAGCAGTAGAAAAGTGCGGATAAACAGGCTGACACTGACACTGAAAATATGAGTGTAGGCAGCCAACGTTCTGAGCCGCGTTGCATCCAGGCCAGCGGGCAACGCTTTTAGGGTGCGCCACAGGGTGAGCAATACCAGCGTCAGCGCCAGGTATTCACTGATCACGGTACCCAGCGCAATGCCATCGGTGGTCATACCGAAGCCGTAAACCAGGGTTACGTTCAAAACCAGATTCACCAGCTGCGCGACCGAGACGGTCACCAGGCCGATGCGGGTATTCTGCAAACCAATAAAGAACCCCAGCAGCATGGAGGTAAACACCTGCGCAGGCACACCCCAGATTCGAATGTTGAGGTAGATGCGGGCCTCAGTGGTGGCTGCATCGGAGGCTTGCATAAACTCTAGCCCCAATTGAATCAGCACCGATTGAGCAAGCAGAATAATCGCCGATAACAGCGCGGCGACCAGGCTGTACTGGGCCAGTTGCGTGCGGATTAGCCCGGCATCGTTGGCTCCCTTGGCCTGGGAGGTGAAGCCGGACAGCCCCATCGACAGAAAGTTGAAACCGAGGAATACAAACGCCATCAGGCTAGCCCCAAGGGCCACACCGGCAAGGTAGATGCTGTCGTCCAGATGGCCGAGCACAGCGGTATCCACCAGTCCCAATAGTGGCAGCGAGAGATTGGCCAGCATGACGGGCCACATCAGAGCCCAGGTGCGGCGCCAGGCGTTGGATGATACCTGGATCATTTCAGGCTGGCCTCGGGGTAAATTTTTGAGCGTGCATAATTGGCCTAAGCTGTTGTTTTTACGTATACTTTCGTCTTTTCTGACTGATATTTGAACAACCGTTGGAACGCTTGATGCTTGGGTTTTAAAAAGTTCCGTGTTTATACTAACTCGATTAAATCTGAATCGGGTGGTCCGGGAAACAAGAAAGACTCAATTCGGCACAGATTAACCTTAGGCTGCTGCTTAGCCCTTCACTCAGTAAGTTGCTAATCAGACGCCAGCAAGCGCAGTAAATTAGGTGAGCTGGCCCGACCCTGGAATCCCAATAAAAAACAAGTGCAGAGGTGAAGGATGCAGATGAAGCTGCAAAGGGTATTTATTGCCCTGACGGCGCTGTTGATAAGTTCGGTCGCGCGTGCCGACTGGACGCTCAATATGCCCCGGGGTGTGACAGACATCAGCCAGGAGATTTACGGTCTCCATATGCTGACGTTGTGGGTGTGCGTGGTTATTGGCGTGCTGGTCTTTGGTGTTATGTTCTATTCCATGTTCAAGCACCGCAAATCCAAAGGCGCCGTGTCGGCCAATTTCCATGAAAGCACCAAAGTCGAGCTGGCCTGGACCCTAATTCCTGCGGCCGTCATTTTTGTGATTGGGGTGAAGGCAACCTACACCCTGGCCGACATGTATAACTTTGAAGAGTCTGAAGTGACGCTTGAAGTTGTTGGTTACCAATGGCGCTGGCGTTATCGTTACATCGATGAAAACGCCGAACAGGAAGTCAGCTTCTTCTCCAGCATGTCCACCCCGCGTGATGAGATCAACAACCGTCTCGAGAAGAACGAGAACTACCTGCTGGAAGTGGATGAGCCTGTGGTATTGCCTACCGGCACCAAAGTTCGTTTCCTGCTCTCCTCTGCAGACGTGATTCACTCCTGGTGGGTACCGGCGCTGGCCGTTAAGAAAGACGCGATTCCCGGTATCGTCAACGAAGCCTGGACCATCATCAACGAAGAAGGCACCTACCGCGGGCAGTGCACCGAACTGTGCGGCAAGGACCATGGCTTTATGCCGGTTGTGGTAGAAGCCGTCTCCCCCGAGGAATTCGAAGCCTGGCTCGCGGAAAAAGAACAGGCCGCCATTGAGCTGGCGGAACTGAACGACCGCGAATGGACTTTCGATGAACTGATGGAGCGTGGTGAAGAAGTCTACAGCTCAGCCTGTGCTTCCTGTCACCAACAAAACGGCTCGGGTGTGCCAGGTGCCTTCCCGGCACTGGCGAACAGCCCGATTGCACTGGGTGCGGCCGAAGGGCATCTGGATGTGGTGGTCAACGGCGTTCGTGGCACCGCCATGGCCGCTTATGGCAACCAATTGAGCGACGCCGACATGGCTGCCGTGATTACCTACGAGCGTAATGCCTGGGGCAACGACGTGGGCGATATGGTCACCCCGATTGATGTTTACAACTTTAAAGCCGGCGAATAAGGAGGCATGACATGACGACTGCTACCCATGATCATGACCATGATCACGAACACCACGGGCCGGCCAAAGGCCTGACGCGCTGGCTCTATACGACCAACCACAAAGACATCGGTACCATGTATCTGTGGTTCAGTTTTGCGATGTTTTTGCTGGGCGGCACCTTTGCCATGGTGATCCGCGCTGAACTGTTCCAGCCTGGCCTGCAGCTGGTGCAGCCGGAATTCTTTAACCAGATGACCACCATGCATGGTTTGATCATGGTGTTTGGTGCCGTGATGCCAGCCTTTGTCGGCCTGGCCAACTGGATGATTCCGATGATGGTCGGGGCGCCAGACATGGCCCTGCCGCGCATGAACAACCTGAGTTTCTGGATTTTGCCCTTCGCCTTCGCGATGCTGACCAGCACTTTGTTCATGGAAGGTGGTGGTCCCAACTTCGGCTGGACCTTCTATGCGCCACTGTCGACGACTTACGCGCCGCCCAGTGTGACCTTCTTCATTTTTGCCGTGCACATCATGGGCGCCAGTTCGATCATGGGGGCGATCAACATTGTTGCCACCATTCTGAACATGCGTGCTCCGGGCATGACGTTGATGAAAATGCCGCTGTTCGTCTGGACCTGGCTGATTACCGCATACCTGCTGATTGCTGTCATGCCGGTTCTGGCCGGTGTGGTCACTATGATGCTGATGGACATTCACTTCGGTACCGCCTTCTTTAACGCGGCCGGGGGTGGTTCTCCTGTTCTGTTCCAGCACATTTTCTGGTTCTTTGGGCACCCTGAAGTCTACATTATGATTCTGCCAGCCTTTGGTATTGTCTCGGCGATCATTCCGGCCTTTGCCCGCAAGCAACTGTTCGGCTACAGCTCCATGGTGTATGCAACGGCTTCTATTGCCTTCCTGAGCTTCATTGTCTGGGCGCATCACATGTTCACCGTGGGCATTCCTTTCCTGGGGGAAGCGTTCTTCATGTGGGCGACCATGCTGATTTCGATACCGACTGGGGTGAAGGTATTCAACTGGGTTACCACCATGTTCCGGGGTTCGATCACCTTTGAAACGCCTATGCTGTTCGCCATTTGCTTTGTCGTATTGTTCACCATCGGCGGCTTCTCCGGCCTGATGCTGGCGGTGGCTCCGGCTGACTTCCAGTATCACGACACCTACTTTGTGGTGGCGCATTTCCACTATGTGCTGGTGCCGGGTGCCGTGTTCTCGATCATGGCAGGGGTGTATTACTGGCTACCCAAGTGGAGCGGTAAGATGTACAACGAAACCCTGGGCAAGGTGCACTTTTGGCTGAGCTTTATCGGGGTCAACGTCTTATTCTTCCCGCAGCATTTCCTCGGCTTGGCTGGTATGCCGCGTCGTATTCCGGATTACGCGCTGCAGTTTGCCGACTTCAATATGGTGTCGAGCATTGGTGGCTTCCTGTTTGGTGCCAGCCAGTTGCTGTTCCTCTACATCGTGGTGCATACCATTGTGGCGGGCAAACCAGCACCGGCCAAACCCTGGGAAGGGGCTGAAGGTCTGGAATGGACCGTCGATTCACCGGCGCCCTACCACACCTTTTCAACACCGCCCAAGATTGACTGACGCGGGTTAAACCAGGAGAACCAGCATGAGCGACGCAGACAACGCACGCCCCAGCCACACACGCATCATCGTGAAGATGGTGTTTGTAGTGTTCGGTATGCTGGCTTTCGTTTTCGTTGGCCTGGTGCCCATGTACAACCTCATTTGTGAATGGACCGGTATTACCGGTCGCACCAATGAGGCGTCACTGGTTCAGGACTATGTGGTCGATGAAAACCGGGACATCAAAGTTCAGTTTCTGGCGAATACCAATGCCGACATGCCGTGGGAATTTCGGCCCATGGTAAAGACGCTTACCGCGAAACCGGGTGAAGTGGTCGAAGTCAGCTATTTTGCCAAAAACGCGACGCCACGTGATATGACCGCTCAGGCAATTCCGAGTTTGTCGCCTTTTGAGGTAACGCCCTATTTCCACAAGACCGAATGCTTCTGCTTTAACCAGCAGCCGCTGCTGGCCGGAGAAGATGTGGAGATGGCGCTGGTGTTCCAGATCGACCCGGATCTACCCGCCTGGGTACAAACGATCAGCCTGAGTTATACGCTGTACGATGTCAGTAGCGAACAGAAATCGGCGGCCCTTACGTTGCAGTAACGGTTAGCCCACCCAAATAACCGGGGATGACAGTACCAGCAGGGCTGATCAACCCCACAAGAACAAGAACAGGATGGAGAGTGCGATGTCCAGCAATGCCGCGACAAGCAGTACAACCCATGAGCACTACTATGTGCCCGCGCAGAGCCGTCTGCCAGTGTGGATGGCCTTTGGCATGTTCCTCACCGTCTTCGGTGCCGGTAAAATGTTGAACGACATGTCATCCGGTACGCAGGATACGAGCTCACACTGGTGGTTTTTTGCCGGTGCGCTGGTGTTCGCCGTGGTGATGTATAACTGGTTCAGTAAGGTTATCCGTGAAAACCATGCTGGCCTGAACAGTGCCCAGTTAAAGAAGTCATACGTCTGGGGCATGGGCTGGTTTATTTTCTCGGAAGTGATGTTTTTTGCTGCCTTTTTTGGTGCGCTGTTTTATGTGCGCCACTACGTCGGACCCTGGATCGGTGGCGAGGGTGACAAAGGCATTACCAACTATCTATACCCTGGTTTCGAATTCAGCTGGCCGTTGTTGAGCAACCCCGACAACAGCCTGTTCCAGGCACCGGAAGCGGTTATTCACGCCTTTGGCCTGCCGCTGATTAACACCATTATCCTGATTGCCTCGAGCATCACCCTGACGGTTGCGCACCATGCGCTGCGCGCCGGTCATCGCAAGCAATTGAATATCTGGCTGGGCATCACGGTAGCACTGGGTGTTATCTTCTTGTTCTTTCAGGCAGAAGAGTACATTGAGGCCTACCAGCATCTGGGGCTGACGCTCGAAAGCGGCATCTATGGATCAACCTTCTTTATGCTGACCGGTTTTCACGGCGCTCATGTCACCATCGGTACCTTTATGCTGGCGGTGCAACTGGGGCGGTCGTTGCGAGGTCACTTCAAGCCGGAAGATCATTTCGGATTTGAGGCGTCAGCCTGGTACTGGCACTTTGTAGACGTAGTCTGGTTGTGCTTGTTTGTGTTGGTTTACTGGATTTAACGGCACCCGGTTTTTCTGACGGAGCCTGTTCCGGGCTCCGTCGATTCACTGCCTCAGTAACGCCCGCTCCAGGGAGCACCCTGAGTCAGCTCGCCAGACACATAGCCATACACCAGAACGACCACGATCATGACGGCCAGACTTACCCTGATGGTCAGCAACTTAACCATTCGTTTTGAATCCGGCTCGTCTTTGAACAGGGCCACCAGGGCACCGCTCAGTGACAGCAACATGGCAATGATCAGCACCACCATGATGACTTTTAACAACATAACTCTGACTCCTGAAAAAAGGGGTTGGAAAGGTTTCGGAATTGACGACGCGCTATGACATTCAAACCCGGCGTGGCGCTAACCGTTTTTGTGGCCGTATTTTTGCCGCTGTTTGTCGCGCTGGGGTTTTGGCAGCTTAACAGAGCTGAGCAAAAAACCCAGTTGGAAGCGCAGTTGCAGGCGCGCACGGTGATTGAACCACTAACAAATAGCACAGACCCGGTAGATTACCAGTTGTATCGGTTAACCGCTGAGCTCGACAGTGATACCCCCTGGTTGCTGGATAACCGCACCTGGGAAGGTCAGGTCGGGTATGAAGTCTGGGTGCCGCTGGACGCCGGAGACCGTTGGTATCTTGCTTCGCTGGGCTGGGTTTCCGGGTCGGCGGATCGCCGCCAGCTGCCGGAGTTGGCGTTTCCAACGGGAAGCCGGGTCTGGGTGGGGCAGTGGCGACCGCTGAGTGACAGCATTGTACTGGCCGATACGCCGTTAACGGATCAGTGGCCCCAGGTTATTCAGGCGATAGCACCGCAAGCGATGGCTGAAAAAATGCAACGCGAAGCACCGGCCGGTTTATTACAATTGACCGCAGGCCAGCCTGGAGTTGGCCAGGTTATCTGGACACCGTCGGTGATGTCAGCGCAGATGCATACCGGCTACGCTCTGCAATGGTTTGCGATGGCCGTGGCGTTGGCTGCCATGTACGGCTTTGCCGGTGTCCATTTTGGCAGGCGGCGCGAGCCCCGGCCTTAACAAGACCGGCCATAACCCGGGCACAACATAGTATGTGTGTCCTGCGGGACCAGACTCTAACCCTTATTGTCACGGGGTTCCTGACCATCAGGAGCATCGTGCGGAGAACGTTATGACTCAATCCACTCGGATGACACCCCGGAGCAACGGCTTCAACAAGGTGCAAATGCTGGTCATTTTGCTGACGCCGTTACTGGTAATGGCGTCTTCGACCCTACTCTACTTTTCCGGTTGGCTGACGCCAGATGAACGGGTCAACAAGGGCATTCTGCTGACGCCGGTGCTGCAACTCGACGATCTGGGGCTGAACCTCGAAACGGTTAACCCCGAGCGCCAATGGCTAATGGTGCAAACCTCGGCCAACTGCTCGGCCGACTGTGAACAGCAGGTGTACCTGCAACGACAGACGCATGTGGCGCTGGGTAAAAACGAGCCGCGGATGAAGCGGTTGTTGTTGTCCCGGTCGACCGGCCTGGAGGGGCTGACCGGGCAATACCCGGGCCTGGAGATTCACCCGCTGACAGGAGTGTCGGATACGTTTCGCGAGCAGGTGCCCGGGCAATTCAGTGAACAGAACTATGTCTTTATTGTCGATCCATTGGGGAATATCCCGCTGTATTTTACGCCCGCCAATACCTTTAATGATCAGTTGGATGATTTGAAAAAGCTGCTGAAATTGTCGACGATCGGCTAATGCGAGATCGGTAACAGTGGATTGCCGGGTGGGCTGTGCCAACCTGACCGAATTATAAGAAAGAGGAATTGATGGTGTCTAGTTATGGTGTAAAACCCGGTTTTAAACTGGCAGCCTTCGCCACCCTGTTTGCCATCGCTGTCGTGGTGCTCGGGTCCTTTACCCGGCTGGTCGATGCCGGGCTTGGCTGTCCGGACTGGCCCACCTGTTATGGCCACTTCTGGGCACCGCAAACCGATGAACAGATTAATCGGGCCAACGAAGCGTTTCCGGAAATTCCCGTTGACCTGGAGAAAACCTGGCCGGAAATGGTGCATCGTTATCTGGCCTCAATCCTTGGCCTGGTGATTCTGATCCTGGCGGTGGTGTCGTTTCGTCATCGGCACCGGCCCGAGCAGCCGCTTAAATTACCGTTGTTGCTGCTCTTTCTGGTGATTCTTCAGGGAGTCTTTGGTGCCTGGACGGTCACGCTAAAACTTTGGCCCCAGGTGGTTACCGCCCATCTACTCGGTGGTTTTGCAACCTTCACTCTGTTGTGGCTTTTAACAATGCGGCTGCAGAGCGCACCTGTCGGGCTGCGGTTTTCCCGTGCGCCCCGTCAGTTACCAAGGGTGTTGGCGGCGGTGACGTTGGTGGTTGTGGTCGGCCAGGTGTTTCTGGGTGGTTGGACGACGTCCAATTATGCCGCCTTGGCCTGTCCGGATCTATTTACCTGCCAGACGCAGTGGTGGCCAGAGGCCGATTACGTTGCCGGTTTCGATCTGGCCCACCCCATCGGCCCCAATTACCTGGGTGGTCATCTGGAGGTGCCCGCCCGCACCGCGATTCATATGGCCCACCGCATTGGCGCCATCGTGACCACGGTACTCTGTCTCTGGCTGTTCTGGCGCCTGATCCAAATTCGCTTTGCCGGCCCCGCCGGAGCCCTCTTGCTGATTCTGCTGGCGCAGGTCACACTGGGGTTAAGCAACGTGTATTTCGGTTTACCACTGACCGTCGCGGTTCTGCACAATCTCGGCGGTGCGCTATTGTTAGCGGCAGTGGCAACCGTCAATTTTATTCTGTATCGAGAGGCCAAGCATGTCTAAAACAGTAGCGGCCCCTGTCAGCCACCGTGCCTGGCAAGACTATTACGAGATGACCAAACCCAAGGTGGTCATGTTGATGCTGATCACCGCCTGGGTGGGTATGGCGCTGGCGCCACAGCAGGGTATGGCGAGCTTGGCCAACTGGGTATTTGGCACCCTGGGTATTGCTGCCCTGGCCGCAGCCGGTGCCGCCTTTAACCATCTGGTCGATCATAAGATTGATCAATTGATGGCCCGCACGCATCGTCGGCCGGTAGCGACCGGTCGGGTCAGCCAGCGCAATGGGCTGATCTTCGCGTTCAGCCTGACGCTGCTCGGTTTTGCCGTATTGATGGTCTTTGTCAATGCCCTGACTGCCTGGCTGACCCTGGCGTCCATGGTTGGTTACGCGGTGATCTACACCGGCTTCCTGAAGCGGGCAACACCGCAAAACATTGTCATCGGCGGGCTCGCCGGTGCCATGCCACCGCTGCTCGGCTGGACCGCTATTTCCGGTAGTATCGGCGCCCTGCCGCTGTTGCTGGTGCTGATCATCTTTGCCTGGACGCCGCCGCATTTCTGGGCCCTGGCGATTCATCGCATCAAGGATTATCAGAACGCCGATATTCCGATGATGCCAGTCACTCATGGCATCCAGTACACCAAAATACATGTCTGGCTCTACAGCTGGCTGCTGCTGGCGATCAGCCTGCTGCCCTTCGCTACGCTCAATATGGGCCCGGTGTATGCCGTCTGCGCGTTGGCGCTGGGGTTGCGGTATTTGCAATGGAACTGGTGGTTGTTGATGGATCGTAAAGTTGATGCGGCCTGGGGCTCGTTCAAGTTCTCGATCACGTATTTGCTGCTATTATTTGTCGCCCTACTGCTGGACCATTCGATCAGGACCTTTCTATGACCACCGAGACCCTGCCTGCACCGCCCAAACGCCGTATTATCTGGACTGTTCTAGTGTTGTTTGGCCTGGTCGCTGTGGTGTTTGCCGGTTCGATCTACCGCACGCTGAACGCATCGCCCGACTTGCAGGCAGAGCTGGAACAGCGCGATACCCTGTATTTTGACACCGTGCGTGACGTTCCGGTCGTTGAGCTGGTCTCACACCAGGGTGAGACGTTCTCAACCAGTGGTTTTGATGACCAGTGGCATGTGATCAATTTCGGCTATACCTTCTGCCCCGATATCTGCCCGACCAACATGACCGATATGGCCCAGGCCTACCGGACACTGACCGAGCAAGGTCTTGCTGACCAGGTACGGATGTGGATGGTGACCGTCGATCCCGCCCGCGATACACCGGAAGTACTGGCCGACTATGTACCCTTCTTCCACCCCGAGTTCACTGGCCTGACCGGCGACGTCGCCGACTTGCAAACTCTGGCGCAACAACTGAATACCTTGTTTTACCCCGAGGGTGAAGGCGAGGTCTATACCGTTGCCCACAGCGACAACATTGCCATCATTAACCCGCAAGGTGAGTACCGGGCGTTGCTGCGACCACCGCACAGCCCCCGCCAGATAGCGGAAGTCATGGCGTTGCTGGTCGAATACGACTAATTCAAGCGCTCCCGCACCTGATCCATTGCTTCACACAAAGCCGTTGCCCCTTTAATCAGACCGGGTACCGGCCGGTGCAAAGTGTCCGGGTCCGTTGCTATCAGGGCATCATTGACGACGGCCTGTAATTGCGGCCACTGGTGCCAGCGCGAGGCTTCGCCCGCATCCGACGGGCCGGTGACGATGACCTCCGGGTTCTTGCCGATCACCGCCTCCAGGCTAACCTGGGGTGATGGAGCCAGCAGATCTGCAAACACATTGACCCCACCGCAGACTTCGATGACCTTGCTGATGAATGTCTCTCCATTCAGGGTAATCAGCGGGTCGTGCCACACCTGGTAGAACACCTGTAACGGACGCTTGCCGCCAAAACGTTCCACTAATCGCGCTATATCGGCGGTAAAGGCATCCGCGACTCGGTTAGCTGAATGCTGGCGGCCGGTGAGCTCTCCAAACTGGCGCAGGGTGCGGTCTATATCGGCAAATGTCTGCGGATCGGAGGTGAACACCGGGTAGCCCAGTGCCTGCAGCCGGTTTATCTGTGCCAGGTTGGCACCACTGGTAAAGGCGATCAGCAGGTCGGGTTCCAGCGCCAGAATGGCCTCGGTATTGAGAGCGTTGTAATCGCCCACCCGGGGGAGAGCCTGGGCCGCTTCCGGGTAATCAGCAAAGGTGACGGTGGCCAGTATCAGGTCGCCAGCCCCTATCTCGAATAATAATTCGGTGGCGTGGGGTACCAGACTGACGATGCGCTGAGCTGGCCGGTCCAGTACCAGTAACTCACCGGCGTCGTCGATGACACGGATATCGGCCCAGAGCCAGGGCACACACAGCAGAGTAATAAGGCCGGTTGTTATCGGTTTTATGTAAGACAGTGGTTTCATTAAAGGCAGGTCTCCCTAACGCGAGGATGATGGGCATGCCGGCCTGACATCACCGGAACGTCCTGTCCTGGACGGGCATTCGGGCTTTGGCGACACCACTCACTTGCTATCGAAGCGGGTGCTTGGTTCGCCTTACCGTTGCGCGACAGCTCCGGATTTTCACCGGATTCCCCCGTAGTACACGTCGTAGAAACTGAACCGCCCGGTTTGGGGCAGGCTCAGCGACGTCCAGGTGCAGCGATAGTAGGGGATGACGCTGCGCTTCACAATAACGGGAAGCCGGGTACTGTGCAGCCTGGTGCGGCTGTGTCATCATTAACTGTCCGTTTTTTAGCCACGATGCTGCTGATGGACCGACAAGTTCACATTGGCGTTGTCGGCGCAAACAATAATAAGCCCGTGAAGAGGATACTGAATGCTGCCGCTCTACCCTGAAATTCGCCCCTATAACGAGAGCTATCTGGCGGTAGGCGCTGGTCACCAACTCTACTTCGAAGAGTCTGGTACCGCCGAGGGTCTACCGGTTGTGGTGATTCACGGCGGTCCCGGAGCCGGGTGTTCCGATCAGATGCGGCGCTTTTTCGACCCCGAACATTATCGCATCATCCTCTACGATCAGCGCGGCGCCGGTCGTTCCGAACCTCATGCCGATACCGACCACAATACCTCGGCCGATCTGGTCGGGGACCTGGAGCAATTGCGCCAGCACCTGAAGGTTGATCGCTGGCTTTTGTTCGGCGGCAGTTGGGGCAGCACCCTGGCGTTACTCTATGCCGAAGCCCACCCACGGCGGGTGTCAGCGATGATTCTGCGCGGCATTTTCCTGGGCCGCCAGCAGGATCTCGACTGGCTTTACCAGAGCGGAGCCGGACGATATTTTCCAGAAGAATGGGAGCGTTTTCTCGAGCCCGTCGAAGACGCGACCGGCACCGATCTGATTGAGACGTATCATCAACTTTTGCACGGTAGCAACGACCTCGCCCGGGTAGGCGCCGCCAAAGCCTGGGCACGCTGGGAAGCCGTCAATGCGTCGTTGCGACCGAGCAGTCAGTCGCTCGACTATTTCACTCAAACGCATGTGGCACTCAGCCTGGCACGCATTTCGGCGCACTACTTCCGCAACCACTGTTTCCTGGCCGAGAACCAGATTCTGGCGCAGGCGTCGGTGCTTTCCGGGATACCCGGAACCATTGTTCATGGCCGCTACGACATGATCTGTCCCCCGGAACAAGCCTGGGCACTGTCGAAGCACTGGCCGGATGCGGAACTCGATTTTATTCGGGAAGGCGGTCATTCCGCCTTTGATCCGGCCAATGTCGACGCCCTGATCCGTGCAACGGAGCGATGGAGCCGCTATCTGCGGCAGGATCCCGGGCGGGCGGAATAGGACAGGACCATAGCTTTTTTGACGAACCCTGGCTGTTTAGCGGCCGGACCTCTGGTCACTCCCCCTATTTGGACTAATTTCCCATGAAAGCACTCATTCAGCGCGTCACCCAAGCGCAAGTTACGGTCGACACTGTCGTCATAGGAGCGATTGACCAGGGACTTTTGGTGCTGGTGGGTGTCGATCCGGGTGATGCTGCACCGAATATCGAAAAAATGGCCCACCGTTTACTTAACTACAGGGTGTTTGCTGATGCCGACGGGCGGATGAACCTGAACGTCCGCCAGGTAATGGGTGGCGTGTTACTGGTGCCGCAATTTACACTTTCGGCGGATACCCGCAAAGGTCTGCGCCCGAGTTTCACCTCGGCCGCCAGCCCGGAACAGGGTTTAAGCGTCTTTACGGCTCTAGTCGACACAATAAAACAACAATACGAAGGGGTAGAAACCGGTCAATTCGGTGCCGATATGCAAGTGAGCCTGACCAACGACGGCCCGGTTACCTTCCTGCTGGAGAACTAATTGGGCTCGCTTTCCGCTATGAGGGGGCGCAAACGACACTCCTGCAATCGCTTGTTGGCACAGAGGTCTTTACAATGGTTGACCTTCGGACACGACAATGACCGCTCCTATGAAAGAGGTTGGCAATGTGACAGCGGGTCAGTACGTCGCTTTTGACAAGTGCCTGGAACAAGCCTGGCAGGCCATGCTGTCGGATACAGACAAAGCGTTCAAACTGCTAGATCATGCCCGAACACTGGTCGATTCCAGTGTGCGGAGAGAGTGCCAGCTTTTCTTCCACGAAGGCTGGGCCTATATTTTTCAAGGTGATCATCTTCAGGCCCTTAAACAGCTCACTGAATCGCTGGCACTGGCTGAGCAAATAAAAGATCCTGAGGAGTTCTGGCGCATCCATAACGGCATGGGTATGGCCTACCAGGGCATGGGGCAATACGGCGAGGCACTGCACCACTACCGTCAGTCTTTGGCGATCTCCCAATCTGTTGTCAACATAAATGGCATTTTCGCCTCTCAGTTGAATTTAGCCGCTCTCCATTACGAAATCGATGACCTGGTCAGTGTTGAAGAGCTGCTAAACCAGATGTTGGGGCTCGATTCGGCTGCGATAACCGCTGAAAACCTGGGTGAGGCAGCATTGCTGCAGGCTCATTTGCACAGCCGTCGAAGCCGGTTTCAGGATGCCCTGCTGGGCTGTCGAGCCGCCCTGGAATACGCGCGGCAACTGAACTTCGGCCATCTGGAAATCCAGGCGCTGATCGCGGTTGCGAGGTGTCAGCGTTTGCAGAACCGCCTGGTCGAGGCGGAAACCACCCTGCTGGTCACCATCGATCACCCGGAATTCGATAAAGAGGGCGTGACCGGGCTTTACGCCTACATCGAATTGGCCAAAGTGCTGGCCTCCACCGGCCATTTTTCGCGGGCGGTGCGCACCTTGCGACAGGGCCTGCGGCGAGAGGCACTCCCCGAGTTCAGCCTGATTCAGCAACGCGCCCTGGAAACCCTGGCGGTCTGTCTGGAGCGCGCTAAAAAATATCGTGCCGCCCATATTGTCCTGCGCCTGACGCTGGATCTTGAACGTAAGCTGCAACAACGCGATGTTCGCCGGCAAATCGAACTGCGCCAGTATGAAGCCAAGATGGAAGACGAGCGGCTTGCCCGGCAACTTGCCCAGCACGAAAACCGTCAACTCAAGGCCGCCCAGTCCCGGTTGCAACTGATCAACGAACTGGCACGCCAGTTGGCGTCGTCATTGCGCATCGAAGACATTGGCCAGAAACTATATGACATCGTGAAGGAGCGGCTCGATGTGCACTTTGTGTCCCTGGCACTGAACCGACCTGACGTTGAAGCCATTGAATACGTTATGGCGATTGACGATGGCACCCGCCTGCCCGGGTTTTCGATTCCCTATTCGTTCCAGCAAAGCCGCGCGGTGCAGGCCATCCGCTCGGGAACACCGCTGCTGATCAGCGGCGAAAACCAGCAGCTTCGTTCTCTCCGGGTGGGTGACAACCGGATGCTGCCGCTATCCCAGCTGTTTGTCCCGCTGATTCACAACCAGTCCGTTATCGGCATGGTATCGTTGCAAAGCTCTATAGCCGAACGTTTTGGCGACGATGAACTGGAGCTGCTGAGCTCCCTGGCCCCTTTTATTGCCATAACGCTGAGTAATGCGTTGAGTCACCAGCAACTGTTTGAAGTCAACACCGCCCTGTCGCATGAGAAGACACAAATAGAAGCGGCCCAGCAACGCATAGAGTACATGGCGAATCACGATACGCTGACGGGTTTGCCCAACCGGCGTCTGTTGGTAGATTTTGTTGATGAGCGCATCGCTGTGGCCAACGAAACCGGACGCACCTTCTATCTGGTCTACATCGATCTGGACGGCTTCAAGCCGGTGAACGATCGCCACGGTCACCGCGTCGGCGATTCCGTGCTGACTACGCTCGCCAACCGGCTGTCAGATGCGTTGCGCAAAGCCGACTTTGCCGCCCGGGTCGGTGGTGACGAGTTCGTTATCATCGTTGATGATTTCGATAATGAACCGGCCATTCATGCCTTTATCAGCCGGATGTTGTCAGTAATTGAAAAGCCGGTTATCTCGGAAAACGAGGAGGTTACGGTCTCGGCCAGTATTGGCGTGGCTCGCTACGGAACTCACGGGCGTGATTTGGATACTCTGATGCACCATGCCGACCAGGCCATGTACGGCATCAAGCGATCCGGTAAGGGCGGCATCGCCTATGCCGAATTGCATCCGCGACTGCTGTTCTGATGATCCGGCGTATCAGCCGCCAGAGAAACTCATCATTTTCAAGGCCAGACTGGCAAACACCAGCAAACTCACCAGCCAACTCCAGAACACCAGTGTTTCCCAGCCATGCCGGGCACGCTGACGCAGACCCTTGGGCGGGTCTTTTTCCGGCCGGCTCAAGGCCAGAATAGCGCCCAGTAATACCAGCCCCAGTCCTGCCACGAATCCCGTAAACAGCTCGTCCCCGCTGAGTTTAGGCCGGGCGATGGCCCAGGCGATCATCGCCGGGAATACCAGAGCGCCCAGTATCATTAATGGCCAGGCCAGCCGACGCATCGGGTAGAGCCTGACCAGGGTGGCGTGTTGCAACGTCATCAGTTTCATTGGGTATTCGGTTCAATTGTTGACGGATGGCTAAAATGGTCTGGGTGCATCCTGCCTGTTAACGGTGGCTGCTGTCCAGGAAGTCCCGCATCCAGCGACCGATCCGTTCACCCTGATGGTCCCCGGCCAAGCTGGCTTCTACGGCCTGCATCTGCTCGTCGGAAATATCGTTCTCGCGGTATTTCAGCAAGTCTTGTTGATAGTCTATGGTGAACTCCGGGTGGCCCTGAAAACAGAGTACCCGGCCAGGAATGTGATAGGCGGCGTAGCGACAAAAGTCGTTGGTTAACAGGGTTTCGGCACCGGGAGGCAAGGTCAGCACCTGATCGCGATGGCTGATTAACAGGGAAACCGGCTCGGGCTGGTCAACAAAACCTGGCAACGAGGCCAGGGCATCATCGTGAAAGTCATAAGTCATGACCCCCAAGCCCCAGCCACGCTCGGCTCTGCCAGCTTTTCCACCCAGTGCGTGAGCCAGCAGCTGGTGACCAAAACAAATGCCGATGAGTGGCTTCCCGGCCTGATAAATGTCTTTACAAAAGGCCCGCAACCGAACAATCCAGTCATGTTCGGCAAAGGCATCGTGCTGGCTACCGGTGATCAGGTACGCATCGTAATCGTCGATAGATTCCGGGTATATGCCGTCAATGACCGGGAAAACCCCAATATCTCCGCGAAACTCAACCCGATCCAACAAGGCAGTGAACATCTGTCCATAGCTGTGGTAAGTCGGTTTCAGGGCCGGTCTCAGCACATCGGTTTCCAGGATGGCCAGTTTCAGGGGTGTTGTCATAAAGGTTGGGCATTCCGGATAGTAGTCGCAAGGAAGTTTTAGATAGCAGCCTAAGGCTGAACCCAGGGTGGGCCATTATGGTTATAGCGAAGCGGATTTCAAGCGGCCCCGGGGCGGAGCCGCGTATCAGTGCAGAAAGGCTTTATTCAGCGACGATGGCTTCGAGGCTGATTTCGACCCGGCGATTGGATGCCCGGCCTGCCGCTGTGCTGTTGTCGGCAATGGGGCGCAGCTCGCCACTGCCTACAGCCGCAACGCGCTCGAAGGCGATGCCCTGGCTCAACAGAACTTCGGCCACGCTGGCGGCACGCCGTTCAGACAGCGACTGGTTATAGTTCTCAGAGCCGGTGCTGTCGGTATGCCCCTCGATGGTGACCAGGGTATTTTCGTATTCCTGCACCACTCGGGCAACCGAACTCAGGGTGCCGATAAAGTCGGCACGCAGCTCGGAACTGTCGGTATCGAAGGTGATGTTGCCGGGCATAATCAGGTTAATCTCGCCCTCTTCGGTACGTTCAACCTGAACACCGCTGTTCACCAGTTCCTCGCGCAGTTCGGCTTCCTGCCGATCCATGTACAGGCCCACACCGCCACCCGCTACACCACCGATACCGGCGCCGATCAGGGCACGCCGGGCGCGATCTTCCTTGGGTGCCGTTGCCGCACCCAGAACGGCGCCGATCAGGCCACCCGCGATGGCCCCTTTGGACGCACCGCTGACCTGGGATTCACCCGTGTAGGCATCCAGTGTTGTACAACCGGTTAGCACGGCGCCAGACAAGGCCAGGGGCAGAGCCAGTTTATACCAGGTATTCATCATAGATTCTCCGTTTCACAAACAGCAGGATCGATAACCTCGTGACACACAGGGTTACCGATAAAAAACATCTTGATAGGCTAATACGGATCAGCGTTTAAAGCGATGACTGATCAGATCCAGTGGCAAGGCGGACGACTGCTTTGCTTCTTCCATCACAATATAGCTCTTGGATTCGCGCACATGTGGCAGTGCCAATAACAGATCTCCAAGGTACTTGCGGTAACTGGGCAGATCCGTCAGCCGAATCTTGACCAGGTAATCCGATTGCCCCGAGACCAGATGGCACTCCTGTACATAACTGAGCCCATCGACCGCTTTGCGAAACTCATCAAAGGCTTGGGTCGACTGGTTCGACAGGGTAATCTCGATAAATACCAGCAACCCCAGACCCAATGCCTCGGGTGACAGTATCGCCTGGTAACCCTGAATAAGACCTGACTGTTCCAGCCGTTTTACTCTGTCCATACAAGGCGTAGTCGATAACCCGACTGTCTGAGCCAGATCGACATAGGAGATGCGAGCGTTATCCTGCAGGGTTCGAAGGATCTTAAGATCGATTCGATCCAGCTTACGGTTCTTGCCAGAATCAGCAGCGGTAGGGCGGGCAGTGTCGGACATCGGTATTCCCCGGAAAGTTCCCTCAGCATACCTGAGCGCCCGGCGCAGAGGCAATCCGCTTGCCGGGCAGCGATTCAAGGCGTAGTTGACGCCACCTCTGCGACTTCGTACTATTGCGCAGCTCGCATACCCACAGCGCCCATTCCCGTAAATGCCCTGTGAAATCAACGGTTTGCGACGCCGACCTTTTCGGAGAGTAGCTCAGCTTGGTAGAGCACTACGTTCGGGACGTAGGGGTCGCAGGTTCGAATCCTGTCTCTCCGACCAACCATATTCCAGCGTTAAGTCCAGTAATACATCCAATCCAAAAACCATTCAGTCGATATCCCACTCAGGCGCAAAGCTCGGGTTGGCCAGTCTCAATGCCTGGTCCAGGGTGTCAATGCGGTTCATTTCCGAGATGGTGAGCTCCAGATCCATGGCGGCCAGGTTACTTTGCAGGTGGTGGCGTTTGGTGGAGGACGGAATGGTAATGATGCCGCGCGCTGCAACCCACGCCAGTGCTACCTGGGCGGGTGAAACACCCTTGTTCTCGGCAATGGCGGTCAGCACCGGGTCGTCGTTGACGCGCCCTACCGCCAGCGGCATATAGCCGGTGACCAGAATGTCGTGGCGCTGACAGTGCTCGACCAGGCGCCGATTGTGCAAATAGGGGTGAATCTCGATCTGATTGGTCAGCAGTGTGCCGGGGCCGAGTATCTTCAGGGCCTCGTCGATCTGGGCAATGGTGAAATTGGAGACCCCGATGTGCCGGGTAAGCCCCGCCTGCTGAACCGCCTTTAGTTCGCCCAGGTATTCTTCCATGGGTACGTCGCCTTCGGGGGCGGGCCAGTGAATCAATAGTAAGTCGACGCTGTCCATTTTCAGGCGGGCCAGACTTTGCTCAACACTGCGCCGGAAGTGAGCCTTGCTGAGCTGGTCGACCCAGACCTTGGTGGTCACGAATACCTCGTCGCGACTGATCGGGCTCTCGGCAATGGCCTTGCCGACGGCTGCCTCGTTGTCATACATCTGAGCGGTATCGATGGACCGGTAGCCCAATTCAAGTGCTGTGGTAACCGCCTGGTAAGCGACGTCTTCTTTCAGACGATAGGTACCCAAACCCGGGTTATTCAGCGTGGCTTCCGACATATCAGGCTCTCCAGCGTTACAGTGATCAGTTAGTGAGGCAGTACTGGCAAATAGTTGGGTTGTTTCACCAACCTTAAAGGGCCTCTCGTCGTCAGAAATTGATTACCACACTCAGTTTGCTCGGCCGTAACTCAGGCGAGGAGACCGGGGCCGATACATGCCCCCGGCTTTATCCGGTTTGTTTAAAGAGGTAAAGTTCAGATTCGTTCCAAGAGGGATCGACAGGTGTAAAAACCTGCGCAGTGAATAAAACAGATAACGAACAAGGAAACGTTATGACGAGCCAGTCCCTGACCGACACGCCGGTCACATCCCGACCTTCTCTCAAGCCCATTCTCGTTGCCTTCAATGGTCGCGGTGGCGAATATTTCGGCATTTGGATTGTTAACATCGCGTTGACGGTGCTGACATTGGGTATTTACTCCGCCTGGGCCAAGGTCCGTAACAAGCGGTATTTCTACGGCAATACCGACGTCGCGGGTGCCTCCTTTGAATATTTGGCCACTGGCGGTCAGATTCTGAAAGGTCGCCTGATCGCCGTCGCGGTCTTTGTTGTCTTTTCTGTGATTTCTAACCTCATTTCACCCGCAGTGTACGGTGTCTTCATGATCGCCTTCTTACTGGCGATGCCCTGGCTGATTAACGCCGGCCTGCGATTCAACGCCCGTTACACAGCTTACCGCGGGGTGCGTTTTCGCTTCAATGGCACCTACTGGGCCACCTGCAAGGCGTTTTTTCTGTACCCGCTGCTCGGCATGATCACGCTGGGCATCATGATGCCGCATGCCATGCATTATGCCGCCCGGTATGTGGTCACTCACCATGCCTATGGCACTAAAGCCTTCAAGTTTGATGCGACCGTCAAACAGTACCAGTCGGTTGTGCTCGGTCTGGTGATCGGCATCATTGCGTCAATCGCGTTAATTGCCATCGGTTTTAGCCAGGTTTCTATTCCTATGATAGCGGTGGGCTACCTGGCCATCTATGGCCTGTCTCTGGCCTTCAAACCCCTGCTGTTTAATGTGTACTGGCAAGGTGTGAACCTGCAGCAAAATCGCTTTAAGGCGAATATGCCGGTGGGCCGCTATATTTGGGTGTTTATGAGCAACTCCATTGTTGTCGCCCTGACGCTGGGTCTGGCCTTTCCGTGGGCGCAGGTTCGCCTGGCGCGCCTGAACGCGACGTCCCTCACCTTTCTGAGTGCCGGTAACCTCGGTAGCATCGCCGCCGCTCAGGCTAAAGAACTCTCTGCTCTGGGCGAAGAACTGGGTGAAGTCTACGATGTGGATGTTGGCTTTGGCATCTAACCGAACGGTGGAAGGTCGTCCATGGCGGCCTTCAATACCAGGCAGACCCCGGATATGACCCAGACCTTCAGTGCCTACTTTTACCCCGAGGGCTTTGCCGACAGCCAAACCGTGACCGTCTTGCTGGATGCCGGTGGCTGGTTGAGTTTTCAGGCATTCGACAGGAAGCACCGGTGCCCGTTTAATACGGTCACGGTCAGCGACCGGCTGGGCCGGTCACCAAGGTTTCTGACGTTGCCCGATCTCGGCCGGCTGGAAACCCGAGACAACGATTTTATTGATATGGCGCTGCGCCATTTTGGTCACAAAGGCGAACGCACGCTCTGGTTGCCAAAGCTGGAGCGGGCGCCGCTGTGGATTGTTGGCTTGCTGATCGTGGTTGTTGTGACCGGCTGGGCCACCTACCGCCATGGCATACCTGCCATCGCACGGGTAACGGCGCCCCTGGTGCCGGACAAGGTGCGGGAACTGGCCGGTAACGAGGCGCTGGATTGGATGGAGCGAGGCTGGCTGACCCCCACAACACTCAGTGAGGAACGCCAGCAGGAACTTCGCCGGGCGTTTGATCATCATTTTGGTGACCAGTTGACCGGGCTGAACGTCCGGGTGCTGTTTTATAGCAGCCCAGCCTTTGGCGCCAACGCCTTTGCTCTGCCAGACGGTACTCTGGTGTTCACCGATCAATTCGTGGCATTGGTTGATGACGCCGAATTCCTGGCCGTAGCCGCCCACGAAATTGGCCATGTCCGTCACGACCATGGAATACGGGGCATCATTAGTTCCTCTGCTCTGGTCGCCGCCACTTTGCTGATGACCGGCGACAGCGAGGCCCTTTCTGAAATCATCGTCACGGCGCCCTACGCTCTGGCTCAGCTCTCCTATTCGCGTGATATGGAACGGGAAGCCGATACCGCTGCAATGGCGTTGATGCAGGCCGCGGGTCTGGACCGACAGGCCTTCGCATCGGCCCTGCGCAAGATGATGAACAGTCACGGTGCCAGTGAAGGTGGCTCCAGGGCCTGGGAAGAGTACCTCTCCAGCCACCCTGCGACCGACGAGCGAATCAAACGGTTCGAGTAGGGTGATAGCCCGCTTAAGGTATTGGCTTTGCCGAGTTGACTAGCGGTGGCAACCTGGTGCACCCCTGTGGGGTAGTCCGCAGCAGGGATGCTGCGGCCTAGGCTCCATGGACGGATTCACGCCGACCCCACAGGGGTGCACCAGGTTGCCAGCGCGGGCTAAAACCACTCAACTGGCCCGCTCCTTTCCTTTGGTTTACTCCTTGTCGAGCGCGGCGTCTAACTTAAGTGTGCGCAACCGTAACGCATTGCCAATCACTGAGACTGACGACAGGCTCATGGCGGCGGCGGCGATCATCGGTGACAGCAAGGCACCGAAGATCGGGTAAAACAGGCCGGCGGCTACCGGGACGCCCAGGCTGTTGTACACGAACGCGAAGAACAGGTTTTGTTTGATGTTGCGCAGTGTGCCCCGGGCCAGGGTGCGTGCGCGGACGATGCCGTTCAGGTCACCTTTCACCAGGGTTATGCCCGCGCTTTCCATCGCCACATCCGCGCCGGTGCCCATGGCAATGCCAACATCGGCGGCGGCCAGAGCCGGGGCATCGTTGACGCCATCGCCAGCCATGGCCACGGAAGCACCCTGCTTGCGCAGTTCTTCCACCAGTTTCTGCTTGCCTTCGGGTGATACCCCGGCGCGAACCTCATCAATGTTCAGTTCAGCCGCGACGGCATTGGCGGTGGTGGCGTTGTCGCCGGTGGCCATCACAACGCGCATGCCTTGCGCCTGCAGGGCGCGAATGGCGTTGGCGGTGGTTTTCTTGATCGGGTCCTGCACCGCGATCAGGCCGGCCAGTTTGCCGTCGACCCCCAGGTACATCACCGTTTTGGCGTCTTTGCGCATCGCATCGGCTTGTGCTTCAACGTCGGATAAATCTATGCCTTTGCCATCGAACAGGGCGGCATTGCCCATTAACAGGTCGTGTCCGTCGACGCGGCCGACAATGCCCTGGCCGGTGACTGAATCGAAGGTCTCGGGTTCCTGCAGTGTCGCCTCTCGCTGTTTGGCTTCCGCCACGATGGCCTCGGCCAGGGGGTGTTCGGAGCTGCGCTCCAGGCTGCCAATCCAGCCAAGCAGGGTGGTTTCGTCCTGGTCGTTTAAGGCGATTAGGTCGGTGACTTTGGGCTTGCCTTCGGTCAGGGTGCCGGTTTTATCGACGATCAGGGTATCTACTTTGGCGAACCGTTCCAGTGCTTCGGCATCCTTGATCAGCACACCCGATTGAGCGCCGTGGCCAGTGGCCGTCATGATCGACATCGGCGTTGCCAGCCCGAGTGCACAGGGGCAGGCGATGATCAGCACGGAAACCGCGGCAACAATGGCGTAGGCCATGGCCGGTTCGGGCCCTACCAGTGACCAGATGACGAACGCTACAATGGAGATAAGCACCACGGTGGGCACGAAATAGCTCGCCACCCGGTCGGCCAGGCCCTGAATCGGGGCGCGTGAGCGCTGTGCCTGGGCCACCATGGCAACGATCTGCGACAACACGGTCTCCGATCCGACGCGTTCGGCGGTCATGATCAGGGTTCCCTGTTTGTTCAGGGTGCCGCCGGTCAGCTGATCGCCTTTGGTTTTTTCCACCGGCACCGGTTCACCGCTGATCAGCGATTCATCCACCGACGACTGGCCTTCGGCAACAACCCCATCGACCGGAATGCCGCTGCCGGGTTTGACCCGCAAACGGTCACCGCTCTGTACCTGATCGAGTTGAATTTCCTCGTCGTCGCCGTTGTCGTTGATGCGCACGGCGGTCTTGGGGGCGAGATCGAGCAGGGCGCGAATGGCTGAACCAGTGCGTTCTCGGGCTTTCAGTTCGAGCACCTGGCCAAGAAAGACCAGGGCGACAATAACGGCGGCAGCTTCGAAATAGACCGGGACGTGGCCCGATGCCATGCGGAAGGCATCCGGGAACACGCCGGGCATCAGCGTAGCGACAACGCTATAGGCAAAGGCGGCGCCCACCCCGAGAGCGATCAGCGTCCACATATTGGGGCTGCGGTTGACGATGGAGTTCCAGCCGCGCACGAAAAATGGCTGAGCGGCCCAGAGTACGACCGGGGTGGCGAGTATCAGTTCCAGCCAGACGGCGGGGCCTTCACCCAGCCAGCTGCGAAACGGCAGGCCGATCATCGGGCCCATGGTGATCAGCAGTAACGGCACCGCTGCGACGACGCTGATCCAGAAGCGCCGGGCGAAGTCGATCAGTTCGGGGCTGGGGCCGGTGTCTTCCAGCGAGGGCGTCATCGGTTCCAGCGCCATGCCGCATTTGGGGCAGGTGCCGGGGCCTTCCTGCACAATTTCCGGGTCCATCGGGCAGGTGTATTTCGTACCCTCGGGCATGGGTTCGGGTGCTTCGCTCGGGTCGAGGTAGCGCTCAGGATTTTCCTCGAACTTGTGCTGGCAGCGTTCCGAGCAGAAATAGTGTGCCTTGCCCTGATACCGCGCCATGCCTTTGGGACGGTCGCGCTGTACGGTCATGCCGCAGACGGGGTCTTCGGCGGTTTGATAGGCCTTGGGGTCATTGTCGAACTTCGTTTTGCAGCCAGCACTACAGAAATAAACATCTTGGCCGTCGTGGTCACTGTGATGTTTGGCGGTATCCGGTGATACGGTCATACCGCAAACCGGGTCGCGTAATTCCACTGCGTTAGCTTGGGTTTGGCTCATGGTCTCTCCTTTAGGTGCCTGATGCACCAGCATTCATGAGAGACAGGCTAGACCTTCCAGTCGTTGGAAGGTCAAGTGATAGCTCATGTTTCGAAGTCTAATTAGGGTATCGCCTAGAACCCTGACATTGCTCAGTTCGAACCTCCATATGAAATCTAACGATTTCGACGTATTTCACAACAATTTACAGTATTAATGCTGCTTTTAGCACATTGTCGGTATTTTCGGAGCAAGGTGCCATCCCCATAGCGGAGTTGTTCTTTGAGATTGCACTTGCGAGCAGCAGGCGCAGCGCGTTCTATTGGTCTCTGCGTTTCACAGTAGTTGCCGAGCTGTCAAAACTCGTCTAAACAGTAGTTATACTGACAAAAAAGAGAGTATCCATCATGCCATTCTCCGCCGACCACATCGCCGAACTGAATTTGCTCACTCAGTTCCGGGCCTCCTCACTGCAGGAAGGCATCAAAGTTCACAGCCAGGAGGCCGATCCGACCCTGGTGGCCGCCGCTGAACGCTTGTATGGTAAAGGGCTGATTACCCATAAGGATGGCGGCTACCTGACCGACCTTGGGGTCGAAACCGTTGACCACACCCGTAAACTGCTTGGCATTTTATCGAGTCAGTAGGCCCTGGTTTGTTGCTGGCAGGTCATTCAAGTGACTGACAACAGGGTGCAGGTGCCTGATGCCTCTGATAGCCTGGCCGACAGGGTCTGGTTTTGTGTTATCGCCGGGGTCGTCCACAATGGTGTCTATTTGCCCTTGAATGTCTGAACAATTAACAGTTAGTAGTTAGCAGTTACATGAAAAAGCCGAGTTTACTCACCAGACTGACGCTCAGTTACAGCCTTATCATCTTGCTGGCCACCCTGCTGATCAGTGTCGGGGTGGGCTATGTCACGTCTCAGCGATTGCAAAACACCGTTGGTCAGTCTCTGGCGGAGCTGGCCTATACCATCAGCGACCGGATGGATCGCGATATGTTTTACCGTTACCGTGACCTGGCAACCGTGGTGACCATCGCCCGTGATCGCGCCGACCCCGATGCCGTGTTCATTGAACAGGCCTGGCTCGAGGAATTGCAGGAGAGCTTTCCTTTTTACAAGTGGATCGGCTTCGCTGCCCCGGACGGTGAGGTTCTGGTCAGTAACGGCGGGTTGCTGGAGGACATGAACGTCTCGGCCCGCCCCTGGTTTCAGCAAGGGCTGGACGGGGTCTTTTTTGGCGATGTTCACGACGCCGTGCTGCTGGAAAAACTATTGCCTGCACAGGAGGAACCCTGGCGCTTTGTCGACGTCGCCCTACCGGTGCACGACAACAATGGCGAATTACTCGGTGTGCTGGGGGCTCACCTGAGCTGGGAATGGGTCACCGAAGTGAAGGATTCCGTGCTGCAGGTCGCGGCGCACCAGGGCTCCATAGAGGCGTTGGTGGTCGGCAGCGATGGTACTGTTCTGCTCGGCCCCGAGCCGCTGCAGGACCAGCGTCTGGACCTGCCTCCGGCCAACAACGGGCCGACCTTCCAGAGCCTGACCCTTGGCGGCGACACCTACCTGACCGGTATCGCACAGACCGACGGTCACCGCGACTATCCCGGGTTGGACTGGAAAGTCCTGGTGCGTCAGGACACCGATGAAGCGTTCGCGGCGGTGCGTCGCTCGCAGCTGGAGATTCTGCTGTTGGGTCTGTTCGTCGCCGTGGTGTTCTTTTTCGTCAACCGCTGGAATGCCCGAACCATTACCCGGCCACTGCATTTAATCAGCCACGCCGCCATACGCTTGCGGGCCGGTAACACCGGAGCCAGTTTCCCCGAAGACATCGGTTTTCGCGAAGGACAGGATCTGGTGCGGTCGCTGCAAGGGCTCACGCGTCAGTTGCTGGAGCGGGAGAGAGACCTGGTGGCAGCCCGGGCTGAGCTTGAGACACGGGTGGAAGAGCGTACCATGGAACTGCAGCAGGTCTACCAGGCCATTCATGACAGCGAAGCCCGGTTGAAACTGATTACCGATAACGTACCCGTGATGATCGCCTACATCGATACCGATGAGCGCTATCAGTTCTTCAACCGTGCCTATCTGGACTGGTACGGGTTTGCCGGGCAGGAACAGGAGCTGCACCAACAACCGGTGCGCGAACTGCTCAAGGCCTCGGCTTACAACCAGACTAAACCCTACATTACCCGGGCACTGGCCGGAGAGCTGGTCAGTTTCGACCGCGAGGAGCCGGGTACCGGTGCGACTCGCTACCTGCATGTCACGTACCTCCCCGAGCGGTCACAACGGGGCGACGTGCTGGGCTTCTTTGTGACCAGTGTCGATATCACCAAGCGCAAGCAGATGGAAATGCAGTTGCAGCACCAGAGCAACCACGATTACCTGACCGGGTTGCCCAACCGGACGGGTTTGAAGCACCATCTTGAACTGGCCGTGGCCAGAACCCGGCGCTCCAACAAACCCCTGGCGCTGATGTTTCTGGATCTGGATCACTTCAAGGAAGTGAACGACACCCTGGGCCACGCCGCCGGTGATCAGTTGCTGCAGGAGGCGGCGCGACGGCTGCTTAGTAAGTGCGGAAAACCGACACTGTCGCTCGGCTGGGTGGCGATGAGTTTGTTGTCGTGCTCGAAGACCTGACCCAGAACGCGGCTGAAGACGCCGCCGACATTGCCTGCAAACTCATCGAGACCCTCGCTCGGCCGTTCGAACTGGGTGAGCATCAGGCCCGGGTGTCTGTCAGCATTGGTGTGGTGGTGGATAACAACGCCAACCCGGTGGACATCCTGATGGAGCAGGCCGATGCGGCCATGTACCAGGCCAAACAACAGGGCCGAAACGATTTCCGGCTGGTGTCGCTTAACCGCTAATCGCCCTTAGGCTGGCCAGGGTGGCGTGGCAGGCCTGGGCGGCCTCCTGGCCTTTCTTCACAAAGTGCTCGCGGAAATAGCGCTGGTGTTCCTCGTGTTCGTGAAAATGGTGCGGTGTCAGCACCACGCTGAAGACCGGAATATCGGTATCCAGTTGCACGCGCATCAGGCCGTCAATAACGGCCTGGGCCACAAAGTCATGCCGGTAGATGCCACCGTCAACCACCAAACCACAGGCGACGATGGCGTCAAACCGACCGGTTTTGGCCAGCTGTTTGGCATGCAACGGTATTTCATAGGCGCCGGGCACGCGCAAGTGCTCGACCTCGGCCGTGGTATCCAGTCGTTTCAGCTCAGATTCAAACGAAGCGCAAGCCTGCCCGACAATGTCGGCATGCCAGGAAGCCGCAATAACGGCCACGCGGGTGGTTTGGTTGTGGGTAGTGCGGTTGGATGTAGACTGATTCATGGGTTGCCCTCAAGGTTAGGGTGATTGCCAGAATCAGGGCGCGCGAGTACGCAAAGACCACAGCGAAGGCGCGGTGGCGATTGGGTGGTTCGCGATCTCTCTCATCCGGACTCTAACCGTCGGCTCTGGCATCTCACCAGATCTGCTGACCTCGCTGTGAAGCAACGGAATAAACCCATCGTCACCGCGAGCGCTCGCGGGCTGCTGACCTGAGCCATGGGCCGATCAGATACCGCCGGTGGGGAATTTCGCCCCGCCCTGAGAACGCTGCCGACGCACAAGCGCCGGACCGGCGGCAGTATACTGAATTTTCCGGGAAACGCACGATCAGGATGGGTGGACGCAGTGTTGCCAGCCAGCGTTAATCCAACAACGCGACCGATTTGATCAGCGCGTAGAGGCTGAGCCCGGGGCGCAACCCGAGCTGGCTGACCGCCCGTGACGTGACTTCGGCCAGCAACAACTGGCCATCATTGGTGCGACAAGCCACCACAATGCGATGCTGGTGCGGCGGATCGATGCGTTCGATGGTCACCGGCAGGTGGTTCTGAATGCTGATGCGGTGGGGGTCGTCGAGCGACAGGCTGACGTCGCGTGCCAGTACGCGCAGCCGGATCGGTTGGCCGGCCCCGACCGTTTGGGTATCGGGAATCCAAAGCCGCGCCAGAGGCGGGCCGAAGGGCCGTACGCCATCGGCTTCGGGTTCGCCGGGAATGCCTTCCAGTATCGAAGCGGCACCAGCGTCATCGAACAGCGGTGACTGCGGCCGGGCCAGCGCCTCGTGCAACGACTCGACGCGTGGAATCTGGCCAGCCTGCATAAAGGCGACCCGGTCAGCCAGCCGCGCCACTTCATCGGGCGCGTGGCTAACCATGATCATCGGCACGCCAGACTCGGCCGCCATGCGCGATAGAAACGGCATGATGTCGCGCTTGGTCTGGGTATCGAGCGCGGCCATCGGTTCATCTAGCAACAGCAATTGCGGGCTGATTAACAGCGCCCGGCCCAGCGAAATACGCTGGCGCTCGCCACCGGAGAGCTGGTCGATGCGCCGGTCGAGCAAAGCTTCGATGCCCAGCATTGCCGCGACCTCTGGCAAATGCAGCCGACGCTGAGCGGCGGGCGTGCGCCGATAGCCATACACCAGATTATCGCGAACCGACAGATGCGCCAGCAGGCTGGGCTCCTGAAACACCAGGCCAATGCGCCGCCGGTGCAAGGGTACAAAAAGCCGGCCCTGTTGCCATGGGTGTTCGCCAAACTGAACCCGGGCATCACCTACCCGTTCCAGACCGGCGATGATGCGCAACAGGGTGGTTTTGCCACACCCTGAGCGGCCAAACAGGGCGGTCACCCCGCAAAGCGGTAAGACCTGGTCTACGCTCAGTTCGAAGTTATCGCCATAGCGCAGCCTGGCTTGAATCTGCAACGTCATAACCGGACCACCTCAAAGCGACGGTTAATGCTGTAAACCACAAACAGGGTGACAAACGAGAAGACCAGCAACATCAGCGACAGGCTGTGCGCAGCGCCGTAATTCATGGCCTCCGCATGGTCATAAATTAGCACTGAGAGCACCTTGGTCTCGCCGGGTATGCTGCCGCCGAGCATCAGAATTACCCCAAACTCGCCCAGCGTATGGGCGAAAGTAAGCGTCGCGGCGACCAGAAAACCGCCCCGGGTCAGTGGCAAAATCACGGTAAAGAACCGATCCCAGAAACCGGCGCCAAGGCTGCTGGCGACCTCCACCGGCCGACGCCCCAGGGTGCGAAATGCCTCGGTCAGCGGTTGCACGGCAAAGGGCAGGGAGTAAATCACCGAGGCGACCAGAATGCCCTCGAACGAAAACGCGAGATGTCGTAAGCCGATATTTTCCAGTGTCTCACCCACCAGCCCACGCGGCCCGAGCACGATCAGCAAATAGAACCCGAGCACCGTAGGCGGCAGTACCAGCGGCAAGGCAACAATGGCCTGCACCACGATGCGCACTGTAGACCGACCCTGAGCCAGCCACCAGGCCAGTGGCGTTGCCAGTACCAGCAAGATAACCGTGGTGTACAGACACAGCCTGACGGTAACGCCAATCGCCTGCCACTCTGCAGGCCCGAGTTGGAACATTCACTGCGCTCCCAAGTGTGATGGTGGCAAACCAAAGCCGTATTGGGTCATGATCTCATGCGCCTGCTCGCTGCGCATAAAGTCGGCGAAAGCAAAAGCGCCAGGCTTGGTTGCACCGTGCCGGGTAACGACAAACCCCTGGGTTAGGGGGGCGTGCAGGCTATCATCAATCAGATGGTGGCCATGGCTGGCCAGGCCCGGAAACAACGCCAGCGAAAGGGCAATGATGCCCACATCGGCCGCGCCCGACTGGGCCATCTGTGCGGTCTGGGCGATGTTTTCACCGAAGACCAGTTTGCCTTGCACCGCCGCCCAGACCCCGGCGGCCATCAGCGCTTCCCGGGCTCTCATGCCGTAGGGTGCATGGGCCGGTTGGGCGATGGCGATGCGGTCAACGCGGTCGTCAGCCAGGTCAGTCAGGGTCAGGTTAGAGGCATCGATGGCGTTGCTCCAGAGCACTAGGCGGCCAATGGCGTAAACGGCGGGTTCAGTGGCGGTAAGCCCCCGCTCTTCAAGCAGACGCGGAAAGGCAATGTCGGCTGAGAAAAACACATCATAGGGCGCGCCGTTCACAATTTGCGTGGTCATCTTACCGGAGGAGCCGTAAATCACCTCGATGTCGGCCGCCGGGTTCGCCTGACGGTAAACCCCGACAATATCCTCCAGCGCATACCGCAGGTCGGAAGCCGCGGCGATCAGCAACGGGTCACTGGCCTGCACCGGCAGTACAAAGGCGAGCGATAGCACACTGGCAAGCATCCATCTACATCTACACGGATATTTCAGCAGAAACACTTCCTTTCTCCTGATAAAGGGGCAACGTCTGGTACGGCCGTCGCTGGCCTGAACGGGTTGACTGACCGATTGTGAACACATCGTTCGTGCATTTCGAAACGTCGTCAAGCTCTCTATACTGCGCGCACCCGTTAGACACGCCGGAATACCATGCACTTCACTGCACCAGCACGATGGCCCGCTGCCCTGAACTTACTGGTTACCCTGGCCGTGGGCGCGCTTGGGGCGGTGATCTTCAGCATGCTGTCGTGGCCGTTACCCTGGATGCTGGGCAGCCTGACCTCGACACTGGTCGGCAGCCTGTTCGGGTTTACCCCTCATATTCCCATGCGATTGTTTACCGCCATG